>NZ_JACHIG010000004.1:300000-533456 GCF_014203095.1 Prosthecobacter vanneervenii
CCTTGCCCACAAATTTTTCCAGGAACACCGCCCCGTTGCCAAAGGCGCGTTCGGCTTCCGTCTGCGCCTCGTCCAGCAGCTTCTCCAGGTCCTTCGCCTCGCGCACCACGCGCATGCCGCGCCCACCGCCGCCAAAGGCCGCCTTGATGATCAGCGGAAAGCCGATCTTCTTCGCCGTCGCCAGCGCCTCCTTGCGGTCGCTCACCGGCTCATCCGTGCCTTCCAGGATCGGCACCCGGAGCTTGCGCGCCACATTGCGGGCCGCCGTCTTGTCTCCCATCATCTCCAGGATTTTCGAGTCCGGGCCGATGAAGATGATCCCGGCATCCGCGCAGGCCTTGGCAAACTGCGGGTTCTCAGACAGGAAGCCGTAGCCCGGATGGATGGCGTCTACGCCTTTCTCCTTGGCCAGCGTCACGATGCCCTCGATGTCCAGATAGGCTCCCAGGGGTCCCTTGTCCTTGTTCAGCTCATAGGCCTCGTCCGCCTTGAAGCGGTGCGGGCAGAAGCGGTCCTCCTGCGCATAGATCCCCACCGTTTTCAGCCCCAGCTCGGTGGCCGCCCGCATCACGCGGATGGCGATTTCAGAGCGGTTCGCCACCATCAGTTTCTTGATGGGGCGGATCGTGGAGGCGGCTGGTGCTTTCTTGGACATGGTGGGGTTGGTTGGAATGCGCGCGCACAGTCCCGCGAAATCCTTTGGTGGCAAGGAGGAGGTGCGCTCTTGTGCAGACGTTTATACGACGTCCCAGCCTGCTTACGCGCGCCGCCGCCGCAGCATGAGGCCTCCCAGGGCCAGCAAGAGCAGGCTGGCGCGGCCAGGTTCGGGGACGACGGCGATGTTCCCAGAGGTGGTGAACTGGCTCACATCCCAGATCAGACCGCTGGCGCTGATGTCCGGCAGGTCAAACTGGCTGCCGTTGTCGCCGCTCCCATCGCGGTAGTTGGTGCCCACGGAGAAATTGCTGAAATCCGTGGTCAGCAGGGCCGACCAGTCCAGTAAGTTGAAAACATCCCCCGCATGCGGGGTGTAGCCGCTGGCCAGCACGACGATGTTCCCGGCCACGGTCAGCGTGCCACTGCTGCCGTTGAAGACCAGCCTGTCATGCCCGCCCACGCCTGTCACGGAATTCAGCCAGGTGTTGTAGCCCGCGCTGCCCACCGCATTACCCCCAAAGTTTCCATCGCTGGCGGTGGCTGTGGTCAGGTCGAGAGAGATCTTGGAGCCGGCCGCCAGATTATACGAGGCCGTGGAGACAGGGGTGAAGGTCAGCGTGCCATGGCTGGCAGCCGTCGTGCCATCACCTGCGTAAAGGGTGGCGCTGGCGCTCAGTGTGAAGCTGCTGCCCCGTACCACCCCGGTGCCGGAGAGGCTGGCGTTGGCGGCCACAGTCACCGCGCCTGTTCCCGTCTGTCCCACACCTGCCTTGCCCACCTGCAGCGTGCCTGCGTTTACGCTGGTGGCGCTCGTGTAGGTGTTCGCCCCGCTGAAAACCCACGTGCCTGTCCCCGTTTTGTTGACGGCAAGCGTGTTTGACAGCACGCCCTGGACTTCCCCGGAGCCGGAGCCCGTCATCGTGAAGGTGTGGTTGGTGCTGTCCGTGGACGCGGCGTTCACATTACCCTGGATCAGAAGGCTCCCGGCCGCCGCATCCAGCGTCAGTGTAGCACCCACCGTGGCGCGCACAGAGCCTGCCCAGGTGTTGTTTCCAGACACGTTTTCCACGTAAGGCGTGATCACCGACTCTCCAGTGACGGTGATGCTGTTTCCCAGCTGCAAATGGCCGGTCGTGGAGGAAATCAGGACACCATTGCCCGTGGAGCCCAGCGCACCATTGCTCAGCACCAGCAGATTGCCCGCACTGACAGTGACCAGCCCGGAAAACGTTCCGGTGCCGCTTAGCGCCAGGGTGCCAGCCCCTGCTTTGGTGATTCCAGTGGCAGTGCTGCCATCCGCGATGCCTCCGCTCAGCGTCAGGGTGCCTGCCGTGACGGTGATGGTGCGCGTGGTCCCTGCTGCCGTGCCCAGACTGACAGCACCCGTGCCGAGATCCAGCGAGTTGGTGAGCGTGGCGGTAAAGTCTCCGTTGATCACAATGGCGTTGCTGTTCGCGATCGCCACCGCCGCTCCGCTGCTGTTGCCCAGCGTGCCTCCATTGATGGTGAAGGTGCTTGCGGTGGCACCCAGGGCGGTGCTGCTGTTTACGTTGAGCCCGCCTTGATTGAGCGTCAGGCCGCCAGTGAAGGTGTTGGTGCCGCTCAGGCTCTGCGCAAACGAGCCCGTTTTGATCACCGAAAGCGCTCCGCCGCCAGTGCCATCCGCCAGGCTGCCGGCAAACACGGCGTCCGCAGTAGAGTTGATAGTCAGAGTGGCGGCGGTGGCATTTTGATTGCGCACGGTGCCAGCCCCTGCTCCCGCTGTGGAGGCCAGCCCGCTGAGGGTGATGGAGTTGCCGTTGAGCGAGAGGCTTTTCACCAGGGTGCTGCTGGCAAAGGTCACCTTGTTGGGCGTGGTGGAGTTCAGCGCCCCTGCGCCGTCGATGCGTACGTTCGTCACATCGACCGACAGCCCGCCGGTGAAGGTGTTGTTTCCTGCCAGCGCGATTGTTCCCGTGCTGGTCCCCTGGGTGCCAAGGCTCAGCGTGCTGCCGGCGGTGGACTCACCGATATTCGAGCTGATAACTGAGGCGACGGCGCTGGTGTTTTGCGTAATCAGCGTACTGCCTGCCAGTGTGATCGCCCCGGAGAGCGTGAGGTTGTTCACATCCAGGCGGATGGCCCCGCGCCCTCCGGCACCCGAGCCGCTCAGGGTAAAGGGCACCTGCCAGTTGCCGCTGGCACCCAGCACCAGCGTGGTGTTCGTGCCCACGTTCACACTCGTCAGCGTGGCGGAAGGCAGCGAGTTCACACTATTCACCTGCACAAACAGCCCGTTGGTGTCTGCCGACGTGAGCGAAAAGGTGCCGGAGAGCGTGGAGGCGCTGCCAATGGTCACGAGCGCAAAGGCGCCAGTGGCTTTTTGCAGGGTGATGTTGCTGCCGCTGAGCGTCGAATTGATCGTCAGGCGCGAGTTGAGCGAGCTGGACCCGTCCTGAACCGTGATCGCGGAACCGGAGGCGAGTGAGATCGTGCCCCCCGTCAGGGTGTAAGCCGAAGTAACTGCCCTGAAAATCAATCCATTGGCATTCACCGTGCCAGAAACGATGATCGTGCCGCCTGCTCCGCCTGCACCTATCGCTGCCGTATTTCCCGCTGAGTTCGACCAAGTCTGGTTCTGCTGCGGCGTTGTTTCATCAAACCAGTTGCTGGCACCATCCGTCCAGTTTCCAGAGCCATCTTGGGCACCGTCTGTACCTTTGTTCAAATCCCACACAAAGGTGGCTCCTCGGGCTTGAAAAACGGACATCGCTCCGAAAAGGAGAGCGGCCAGTGTCAGATGGAGGTTTTTGAACAAGAACATTCGAAAGGAAAGGGGGGAGAGACAATGGCAGGCCCTGACCGTTGGAAAAGTACTAGAACATAAGCGCCTCCTTTATTCTGCTTGGAGGCAGGGAATGATGTTTTCCCCGTGCCTGGACCAAGATTGGCCGTGAACTTGCTAATTGATGTCTGGCAGGCACTGAGTTCCCCCGTCTGCACCAGCCCCCGCATGTCCATCCACGTCGCCCTCCACCATCGCACCAGCTACCGGTACGAACGCCCCGTCGAGCTGGGGCCCCAGATCATCAGGCTGCGTCCTGCCCCGCACTCCCGGACGCGCATTCTGAGCTATTCGCTCAAAGTCACGCCCAAAAAACATTTCCTAAACTGGCAGCAGGACCCCCAGTCCAACTACCTCGCACGCCTCGTCTTCCCGGAAAAAACCGACGAATTCACCGTCGAGGTGGACGTCGTCGCCGAAATGACGGTGTTCAACCCCTTCGACTTCTTCCTGGAGCCCGAGTGCGAGCACTTTCCTTTTAAATACGACGCCGTCCTCGACCACGAACTGGCCCCCTTCGTCAAGGCCGCTGATTTCACCCCCAAGTTTGGAGAATACTTCAAGCGCCTTGAGACCGACCTGCTGGAGATGAAACCCTGGCCGCCACGCACCATCGACGTGCTGGTCTTCATCAATCAGCGCTTATGGAAGGACATCGGCTACACCGTCCGCATGGAGCCCGGCGTCCAGACCCCTGAGGAGACGCTCACCAAGCTCACCGGCTCCTGCCGCGACACCTCCTGGCTCATGGTCCAGGTCCTGCGCCGCCTGGGCTTTGCCGCGCGCTTTGTCAGCGGTTACCTCATCCAGCTCAAGCCAGATGTGAAATCCCTCGACGGCCCCAGCGGTACCGAGGTCGATTTCACCGACCTCCACGCCTGGTGCGAGGTCTATCTCCCTGGCGCTGGCTGGGTCGGCCTCGACCCTACCTCCGGCCTCTTTGCAGGGGAGGGGCACATCCCTCTCGCGGCCACACCAGACCCCCAGAGCGCCGCCCCCATCTCCGGCTTGGTGGAGCCCGCCGAGACCAAGTTTGAGTTCGAAATGAAGGTGGACCGCGTCTTCGAGTCCCCCCGTGTCACCAAGCCCTACACCGATGAGCAGTGGGCGGAGATCGAGGCTCTCGGTCACGCTCTCGACAAGGAGTTGGAAGCATCTGACGTCCGCCTCACCATGGGTGGCGAGCCCACCTTCGTCTCCATCGACGATGCCGAAGGCGCCGAGTGGAACACCGCTGCCGTGGGTCCTATGAAGGCCCGCCTTTCGGATGAGCTCATCAAGCGCCTCAAGGCGCGCTTCGCCCCCGGTGCCTTCCTCCACTACGGCCAGGGCAAATGGTATCCCGGCGAATCCCTTCCCCGCTGGTGCTACGCCAGCTACTGGCGCAAGGACGGCGAGCCCCTCTGGGGCCACCCGCAACTCTTTGCAGACATGCAGAAGGACTACGGCGTGAATGAGACCCACTCCGCACGCTTCATCCATGCTTTGGCGGAGCGCCTCGGCTGCGGCGGCAAATGGATCATGCCCGCCTACGAAGACGCCTTCTACTACCTGTGGCGGGAGCGTCGTCTGCCCTCCAACGTGGACCCGCACAAATCCAACCTCAAAGACGAGGAGGAGCGCTCGCGGCTGGCCAAAGTCTTCGAGCAGGGGCTCGATAAGATCATCGGCCACGTCCTGCCACTCAAGCCTGCCTACAATGGCTGGGAAACCGGCCCCTGGTTCCTGCGTACCGAGCGCTGCTACCTCATCCCCGGAGACTCCGCCATGGGCCTCCGCCTTCCGCTGGATTCCCAGCCTTGGGTCAAAACCACCGACTACCCCTACCACCATGAGCAGGACCCCATGGAGGATCGCGATCCGCTCCCAGACCGTCAGCACTTCGTGCGCGGCATCGGTGGTGTCCCCGCCTCCTTCTGGAAACGGCTGGCCCTTTCTCAAAAAGGCCCCAAAGGCCTCGGAGATCTCACGGAAGAAGAGCGCAAAGCCCTCGATGAGGAGCTTCAGCAGCGCATCGACCCCGCCTTTCAGCCCCCTACCGTCGGCCAGTCTGCCGACTGGGTCGTTCGCACCGCCCTCTGCGTGGAGCCGCGCGATGGCAAGCTCCACGTCTTCATGCCCCCCACCAAGACGCTGGAGGAGTACCTCTCCGCCCTCGGTGCTGTGGAGGATGTGGCGCTCGCTTTGGATCAACCCATCGTTCTGGAAGGCTACCCGCCGCCCTACGATCCACGCGTGAACGTCCTCAAGGTCACACCCGACCCCGGCGTCATCGAGGTGAACGTCCATCCCGCCAAGAACTGGGACGAGATGGTCAATATCACCGAAACCCTCTACGAAGAGGCCCGCCAGACCCGTCTCGGCACCGAGAAATTCATGGTAGATGGACGTCACACCGGCACCGGTGGGGGCAATCACATTGTCATGGGCGCCGAATACCCCAAGGACAGCCCCTTCCTCCGTCGCCCGGACCTCCTGCGCAGCCTCGTCACCTACTGGCAGAATCACCCCGCGCTCTCCTACATGTTCAGCGGTCTCTTCATCGGCCCCATGAGCCAGAGCCCGCGTATCGACGAAGCCCGCAACGACTCCCTCTACGAGCTCGAGGTCGCCTTCAAAGCCGCCTCCGAATCCGGCCATGTGCCCCCTTGGCTGGTGGACCGCCTCTATCGTAATCTCCTCATCGACTCCTCTGGCAACACTCACCGCGCCGAGTTCTGCATCGACAAGCTCTACTCCCCGGACAGCAGCACCGGCCGCCTCGGCCTGCTGGAGATGCGTGGCTTTGAGATGCCACCGCACTCACGCATGAGCCTCGCTCAGGCCCTCATGCTCCGCACCCTCATCGCCCGTTTCTGGAAGGAGCCGTACGAGGCACCCCTCGTGCGCTGGGGCACCGACATCCATGACCGCTGGATGCTCCCTCACTTCGCCTGGAGCGACATCGAGGACGTCTGCCACGACACCCGCCAGGCCGGCTACGAGCTCAAGCCCGAATGGTTTGCTCCACACTTCGAGTTCCGCTACCCGCTCAGTGGCGACTGGTCCTCACGCAATGTGCACATCGAGATCCGCCAGGCGCTCGAGCCCTGGCACGTGCTCGGAGAAGACGCCGGCATGGGCGGCGCGGTCCGTTACGTGGACTCCTCCTTGGAGCGCATCCAGATCAAGGCTCAGGGCTTGGTCGAGGGCCGCTACGCCATCACCTGCAATGGCCGCACTGTCCCGCTGCACCCCACCGGCACCAATGGCGAGTACGTCGCCGGAGTGCGCTACCGCGCCTGGCAGCCGCCAAACTGCCTCCAGCCTACCGTTGGCGTGCACTCACCGCTCACGATTGATCTCGTGGACCAGTGGAATCAGCGCTCCCTCGGCGGCTGCACCTACCACGTCGCCCATCCCGGCGGCCTCAGCTACGAGGTCTTTCCCGTCAATGCCTACGAGGCCGAAAGCCGCCGCTACGCCCGCTTTTTCCGCCACGGCCACACGCCTGGGAAGATCAAAGTGGCCCCCGCCACGCCCAATCCGGAGTTCCCCTTCACCCTGGACCTGAGGCACGCATGAAAGTAAAGAATCGGGATGCACAAAGCATGAACGATTCTTACAGTCGCTACCCGCACCGTTGCACACGCATTGATCTTCCAATCCCAAAGCTCCACTTCCGCCGCACCTCCTGCCACACCCCGGGCTGCTCCTCCGCAGCTCGACGGCACGGCGGTTGAGGGGCATTACGATGAACTCCGCGAGGCTGGTGGCAAAGTGCGCTCCCACTACGAGCCCGTCATCGCCGACCTTCAGAAGCGGGACGTCGCCGGGGTCAAGCGCCTCGCAGACACCGCCCGCCGCCTGCTGGCGGAGCGCGGCGTCACCTTCAACATCTACGACGCCAAGGGCCTCGATACCCCCTGGCAGATGGACCCGGTGCCCTTCGTCATCTCCGCCCGTGAGTGGGAGGCCATCGAAAAGGCGCTCATCCAGCGTGCCACGCTGCTCAATGCCATTTTGACAGACAGCTACGGCCCTCAGCAGCTCATCAAGGACGGCAGCATGCCGGCGGCCATGGTGCTCGCCCAGCCCAGCTACATCCGCGCCTGCCACGGCATCAAGGTGCCCAATAACAAGCCTCTCCAGGTTTACGGCGCCGACATCGTTCGTGCCCTGGATGGCCAGTGGTGGGTCATCTCCGACCGCACTCAGATTCCCACCGGCTCCGGTTACGCGCTGGAAAACCGCCTCATCACCTCCCGTCTGCTGCCCGATGTCTTCCGCGACGCACGCGTCCGCCGTCTCGCCGGTTTCTTCCGCCAGATGCAGCAGTCCCTCGCCGCCCTGGCTCCGCGTCCGGTCGAGGAGCCCCGTGTCGTCCTGCTCACGCCCGGCCCCTACAACGAGACCTACTTCGAGCAGGCCTACCTGGCCCGCTATCTCGGTTACACGCTCGTCGAAGGCGAAGACCTCACCGTGCGCGATGACCGCGTCTATCAGAAGACGCTCAACGGCCTCGAACCCGTCGACGTCATCCTGCGCCGTGTGGACGACGATTTCTGCGATCCCCTGGAACTTCGCAACGACTCCATGCTTGGTGTCCCAGGCCTCGTGCGCGCTGTGCGTGCGGGGAATGTGGCCCTGGCCAATTCCCTCGGCTCCGGCCTTGTCGAAGCTCCGGCCATGATGGCCTTTCTCCCCAGTCTCAGCCGCAAGCTCCTCGGAGAAGAGCTCCTCATGCCCTCCGTCGCCACTTGGTGGTGCGGCCAGGAGAATCCAAAAGCCGAGGTGGAGAAAAACATCGACCATCTCGTCATCAAAAACGCCTTCAAAGTCCGCGGACGCGAGATCAACTTTGGCGAACACTTGACCGTCACTGAGCGCACTGCCCTCATCGAACGCATGCGCTTTGCCCCGGACCGCTGGGCCGCGCAGGAAAAGATCTCTTTCTCCACCGCCCCCGTCTGGGAGGACGGCCACCTCGTCCACAAACCCGTCAGCGTGCGCGTTTATCTCGTCGCGACCCAGGACGGCTACATGGTCATGCCCGGCGGCCTCACCCGCGTGGCTGCCAAGATGGACTCCTCCCTGGTCTCCATGCAGAAAGGCGGCACCACCAAGGACACTTGGGTGCTCAGCGACGGTCCGGTGGACAATGTCACCCTCCTTTCCAATACCAGCACACCCGTCGAGCTCCGCCGCACCGGGCATAATCTCGGCAGCCGTGTGGCCAATCATCTCTACTGGCTTGGACGCTATGCCGAGCGCGCAGAGTCCAGCGCCCGCCTGCTGCGCTCCACCCTTCTGCGCTGCTCGCCGGAGAGTGGCATGAGCGAGACCCCGCTGCTGCTGCCGCTGCTTGAAGCGCTCAAAAATCTTACCGTCCTCGATGACGTCAATGATGTCGCCGCACTCGCCTCCCAGCAGGAGCAGCTGGAGGCCCGTCTGCTGGAGGCCATCTTCGACCCCGATCACCCCTCCAGCGTCCGCTCCTGCGTGGCCCACATCCAGCGCATCGGCGTTCTGCTTCGTGATCGCATCTCCGTCGATACCTGGCGCGTCATCAGCCAGCTTGGAGACGCCTTGGACACTTATGAGAACACCCCCAGCGTCACGCCCATGTCGGACGCTCTCAATGTGCTCACCCGCATCATTCTGGAGCTGGCCTCCTTCCACGGCCTTGCCAAGGAGAACATGACGCGCGCCCAGGGCTGGATGTTCCTCGACATGGGCCATCGCCTTGAGCGCACTGTTTACATCTGCGAGCTGCTTCGCTCCGGACTGCGTAGCGCTGATGCGGAAAACCCCAGCCTCCTGGAGGCCATTCTTGAGGTCGGAGACAGCACCATCACTTACCGCAATCGCTACAGCCTCCTCCCTCAGCTCGCTGCCGTCTATGACCTCCTCATGCTCGATGAGCTCAACCCCCGCGGTCTCCGCTTCCAGTTCGAGCGCATTCGTCAGCAGTTTGAGCACCTCCCCCACGAGCAGAAATCCGCGCTTCTCACCCCGGCCATGCGCATCTTCCTGGAGCACAACACCCGCCTCCAGCTCTGCGATCCTACGGAACTCGCCCGCGTCGAGCACGGCACCTGGGCGCAGTCCCAGGTCGCAAAGCTTCTCACCCAGCTCATTGAGGCCATGCCCCAGCTCAATGACGCGTTGACCGCTTCTTACTTCGCACACTCCACCATCAGCAGCAGCGAGGTCGCTCCTCCGGCTGAACCTGCGTCCACGTGATGAAATACCGCATCACCCATCGCACCACATACAGCTACAGCTCCCAGGTGGCGGTGTCCCACCATGCCGCTCGCCTGCGTCCGCGAGATACCGAGACGCAGCGCTGCATGGAGTTCAGCCTCAGCTTTGATCCCGATCCCGATCTCCGCACTGAGCACATCGACTCCTTTGGCAATCAGGTCGCCTGCTTCTCCGTGCAGAAACTTCACAATCACTTTGAGGTCACCTCCCGCAGCTTCGTCTCGCTCACGCCCGTGCTGCAGCCCGACCCTCTGCAGACACCGCCTTGGGAGGAGGTGGCTGGTTTGTTCCGTGATCCCGTTTCCGCAGACCTGCTCGACCCCTGCCAGTATGTTTACGTCAGCCCGCTGCTCGTGCCGGAGATGCAGTTGCGGGACTTCGCACTGCCCAGCTTCACCAAAGGCCGGCCCCTCCTCGCAGCCACTGCGGATCTCTTCCGCCGCATCTACAAGGAGTTTGTTTTCGACTCCAAGGCCACCACCATCAGCACACCGCTCAAAGAGGTGCTGGAGAAGAAGCGCGGCGTCTGCCAGGACTTCGCCCATCTAGCCATCGCCAGCCTGCGCGCCATTGGGCTGCCGGCGCGTTATGTCAGCGGCTATCTTCGCACCCACCCCCCGGCCGGCAAGCCTCGTCTCCAGGGCGTCGATGCCTCCCATGCCTGGGCCTCCTGCTTCGTGCCAGGTTTCGGTTGGGTGGACTTTGATCCCACCAACAACTGCTTCACCTCCCTCGATCACGTCACCGTCGCCATCGGCCGCGACTTCTCAGACGTCAGCCCCGTGCGTGGCATCATCACCGGTGGCGGCAGGCACACCGTCGGCGTCGGCGTCGATGTCGAGCCCGTCGGCGACTGATCAAACTCGGGCCACACCTCCTATTTTTAAAGCGTTTGAAACTCTGGCACAGGGGCTGCTAAATAATAAGATCCCATGTCGTCACTGTTTAACGACTACCAACCAGAGAGCTTCTTCGACGAGGTGTTTTCCCAGACAAGGAAGGCGCGCACGCACTACGGAGCCATGCTTGATAGTGTAGGTTCACTCACTCCCTCCGAATATTCTGCGCGTCAAAAAGCCGTGGATGCCGCCTTCCTCCGTCAGGGCGTCACATTCACCGTCTATGGCGATGACCAGGGTACCGAACGCATCTTCCCCTTCGACCTCATGCCGCGTATCATTCCGCAGCGTGAATGGGAGACCGTGGAGGCCGGACTGATCCAGCGCATCACCGCGCTGAATCTCTTCCTCAACGATGTCTATCACGGTCAGAAGATCATCAATGACAAGGCCGTCCCCGCTGAGCTCGTGCTCTCCGCCTCTCATTACCGGCCGGAGTTCCGTGGCATCAAGGTGCCCCACGGCATCTACATCCACATCTGCGGCACCGACCTCGTCCGCGATGGCAAGGGGGACTACTACGTCCTTGAGGACAACGGCCGCTGCCCCTCCGGCGCCTCCTACATGCTGGAGAATCGCAACGCCATGAAGCGCGCCTTCCCCGGCCTGCTTCAGTCGCTCCCTGTGCGTCCTGTGGACGCCTACGGCTCCATGCTGCGGGAGACCCTCGCGCACCTCGCCCCCAGCAGCGTGCTCGATCCCGTCATCGTCGTGCTCACCCCGGGCATCTACAACAGCGCCTACTTCGAGCACTGCTACCTCGCCAAGCAGATGGGCGTGCCCATCGTCGAAGGCCGTGATCTCATCATCCGCAATGACCGCGTCTTCATGCGCACGACCAAGGGCCTGGAGCAGGTCCACGTCATCTACCGCCGAATCGACGACGATTTCCTCGACCCCCAGGTCTTCCGCAAAGACTCCCTCCTCGGCGTCCCCGGCATCATTAATGCCTACCGCAAAGGCAATGTCGCCCTCGCCAACTCCATCGGCACCGGCGTAGCCGATGACAAGGCCGTCTATGCGCTCGTGCCGAAGATGATCAAATACTACCTCGATCAGGACCCCATCCTGCCGAATGTGCCCACCCATCTCGGCGTCGAGCCCAAGGAGTGCGAGTACATCCTCGACAATCTCGACAAGCTCGTGGTCAAGGCCGTCAATGAATCCGGTGGCTACGGCATGCTTATGGGCCCGCACGCCTCCAAAAAGGAGCTCGCCGAGTTCGGCGAGCGCATCAAGAAGAACCCGCGCAACTACATCGCGCAGCCCGTTCTTCAGCTCTCCCGCCATCCCGTCTTTGTGGACGACCACTTCGAAGGCCGCCACATCGACCTCCGCCCCTACGTGCTCTGCGGCGACCGCGTGCGCGTCGTCCCCGGCGGTCTTACCCGCGTCGCGCTCAAAAAAGGCTCTCTCGTCGTGAACTCCTCCCAGGGTGGCGGCAGCAAGGATACCTGGGTCCTCTGGGACGATCCCCTGGACAAGCCTGCCGAAACCTCTCACGCCGCCTGATCACACGCCATGCTTAGCCGAGTCGCAGACAGCATTTACTGGATGGCACGCTATGTCGAGCGTGCCGAAAACCTCTCCCGCCTCCTGCTCTCCACTCAGGATCTCCTGCTGGATGCCGGAGCCGAGGGCGTGGATGAAGCGCAGTTCTGGCAGCCCCTCCTCGCCACCACCGGAGACGAGGAAGCCTACTTCGGATTGCACAAGAAGATCAAGGGCAAGGACGTCACCGACTTCCTCGCCCTTCGTGCGGACAATCCCAACTCCATGCTTAACAGCATCCGCGCCGCGCGTGAAAACGCCCGCACCGTGCGCGATCAGATCTCCGACGAGATCTGGGAGTCGTTGAACTCCCTGCGCCTCTTCGTCGAATCCGCCGAGGGCAAGGCCATGCACCGCACCCAGAGCGCCGCCTTCTACGAGCGCGTTCTCCGTGGCTCCTATGAGTTTCAGGGCGTCGCAGACTCCACCACCCCGCGTGGCGAAATTTGGTATTTCCTCCGCGTCGGCACATGTCTGGAGCGTGCGGATAAAGTCTCCCGTCTTCTCGACACCTGCTCCGGCCTCTCGCTCGAGCTTCCTCCCTCTCCCAAGGCTCGCCCCCTGCGCTGGGCCGCTCTCTTGCGCTCCTGCTCCGCCTGGCATGCCTTCCAGACCAAGTGCAGCAGGCAGGATCCGGCCAAAATCATCGAATACCTCCTGCTCGACGAGACCTTTCCCCGCTCCATTGCCTACTGCGTCGCGGAGGCAGAGGTCGCTCTCCAGGCACTGTGTGCCGGTGCCGGCATCCAGGGCATGCCCCCGCTGCTGCGGCATGTGGGGCGTCTGCGTGCCGACCTGGCTTACACCACCGTCGAGGAGGTCCTCGCCTTTGGCCTGCACGAATACATCGACAATCTGCAGACACGCCTCAACCAGATCGGCGAGGCCGTCTTCCAGACCTTCGTCCTCCACGCCGAGCTCGCCATGCCGGCCGAGGAGCCTGTGCAGGAGGTCGTCATCAGCGTCCCTGGCGCTTATCACGCCCATGTTGACGAAGATGCCCAGATTCAGCAGCAGCAACAGCAGCAGTAGTTCCGACGTATTTGCGTCTCCTGCCGTTCCACCGCCATGCGATTTCGAGTCTTCCACCGCACGCGCTACGTTTACCGTGCTGCGGTCCGCGATAGCTACAACGAGGTCAGGCTCCGGCCTGTCACCGATGACAAGTCGCGTCTCGAATTCTTCCTCCTCAACGTCAAGCCCCCCGCCCGCCTCCAGCACTTCCGGGACAACTGGCTTAACTATGTCCATTACTTCGACATTTCAGAGCCGCACTCGGACCTGACCATCGAGTCACAGTCCACCATCAACACCACCAATCCCTACAAGGACGGCAAGCCCCTCGGCGTCACCTTCGAGATGCTCAAGGACGAGATGGATGAAATGGTCCTCCCCTTCCTTGGAGACAGCCACTACATCGCCATCACCGCTGAGGTCTGGCGTCTCGGCATCGACATCCGCAACGAGAGCAACGACGTCTTTGAGACCGCCGAGGCCGTCATGAATTACATCTACCGGGAGTGGAAGTACTCCCCCAGCACCACCACCTCATCCACTCACATGGCCGAGGTTCTCCACAGCAGGCAGGGCGTCTGCCAGGACTTCGCCCACCTCATGATCGGCATCTGCCGCGCCCTCGGTATCCCCGCCCGCTACATCAGCGGCTACCTCTACAACGGCCCCGACTCCCACCTGCGCGGTGCCCAGGCCTCCCACGCTTGGTGCGAGGTCCATCTCCCCGGCAAAGGCTGGTTCGGCCTCGACCCCACCAACGCCACCCTCGCCGACGAGCGGCACATCAAGATTGCCACCGGCCGCGACTACCACGATGCCGCCCCCATCTCCGGTTACTTCGACGGCCCTCCCGGTGCCACCACCGCCCTCCAGGTCGAGCTCGAAGTCCGTCGTCTCGACGGCTGATCATCCGCTGAATCTTCCGTTGTCTTTCACCCCCTGCCCGCTACAATTCTTTCAGCGGGCCGCGCAACCGGGTTGGAAACTTCAAAACCGATTCTGAAGCAAGGCTTCCAGAATCAATTTTTTAAGTTATATGGGGTTGTTCTCTCTTCCGGTGGTGAAAATAGGATCGGTGTCCATGGATGGCACGGAGCCGGTGTTCATACTTGGCCCCTGCGTTATCGAGAGCGAGGACTTCATCTGGGGTGTCGCCGAAAAACTCGGCGCCATGGCGCAGCAGCACGGCTGGCGCTGGGTCTTCAAAGCCTCCTACGACAAGGCCAATCGCAGCGCCATCTCCTCTTACCGCGGCCTCGGTTGCGAGGCCGGGTGCAAGCTCCTCGCCCAGATCGGTGCCAAGCTCGGCGTCCCCGTCACCACCGACGTCCACACTGTTGAGGAGGCAAAGCAGGCCGCCGAGCATATCGACCTCCTCCAGATCCCCGCCTTCCTCTGCCGCCAGACCGACCTCATCGTTGCCGCAGGCGAAACCGGCCGCACCGTGAACGTCAAAAAAGGCCAGTTCATGGCCCCCTGGGATGTCAAAAACATCGCCGACAAGCTCGTCGCCTCCGGTTGTCAGAATTTCATGTTCACCGAGCGCGGCACCACTTTCGGCTACAACAACCTCGTGGCCGATATGCGCTCCCTCTACTGGATGCGGGAGCTCGGCTACCGCGCCGTCATGGACGCCACCCACAGCGTCCAGCGTCCCGGCGGTCTTGGCACCGCCACGGGCGGCGATGGCAAGCTCGCCCCCGTCCTCGCACGTGCCGCCGTGGCCACCGGCTGCGATGGCGTCTTCATGGAGACCCATCCGGACCCCGCCAAAGCCTTCTCAGACGGCCCCAATCAAATCCCCCTTTCGCAGATCGCGGAAGTGGTCGAAACCTTGCGCAAGATTCATGGCCTCGTTCGCGACATCTCTTGAGCGGCTCTACCCTCGCAGGATCGCGCTTTCCGTCACCATGGGCGTGGTGGCGGGTCTCGTCATGTTTGCCGCCGGTCAGCAGACCGCACCCACCGACCCCGGCATGGGGGCCTTCCTCCACATGGTCCCCCTCGGCACCGTCAACAAAGGTGCCGTCATCCCCTCCTTTGACTCCACCGGCCGCCGCACCTCCCTCATCACTGCAGACGTGCTTCGCCGTGTGGACGACGAGCGTATCTACGCTGAAAACCTCGTGGTGCAGATGTTCAACGCAGACCCCAAAAACGACGTCCGCATCGACCTCCGCACCGCCTTCTACCAGATGGCCGGCGAGGGCGGCATCCTCCGCAGCACTGAGCGCAGCCGCGTCACCCGTGCAGACTTCCAGATCGAGGGCGACAGCCTCATCTTCGACACCGCAAAAAATCAGGGCCGGATGACAGGAAACATCCATATGGTCATCTTTGACAGCGGCACCGACAGCAGCGAGGTACCACCCCCCGCCGATCGTCCCTCCTCCAAGTAATATGAAGACGCCCACCCTCCTGTTCATTGCCCTTCTGGCGGGCAGCGCCGGTGCGCTGGCCCAGGCCCCGGAGGATGCGCGCCCGCTTTTCGATTTCCGCAAAAAGAAGGTCGATGACGACACCGCCGCCAAGGCCCTCAATGCTGCCAAGGAAGCCGTCAAGCAGGTGCCTGACTCCGTCAAAGACAAGGCCAAGGAGCTCCTCCTCTCACCCGATGGCGTCGAGATGCGTCAGAAGGCCCTCCAGGCCGCCCAGGGTATGATTCAGGGCGGCAGCAGCAACAGCGCGGCCCCCACCCCCGTAGCGGCACCCGCCGCATCTACCCCGGCTCCGGCTGGCTCCACACCGCCTGCTGCCGACGCAGCACCCGCTCCGGCCTCTCCCAGCATTCCTGTCGTGGAGGCTCCGCCTCCTCCTCCTTCCGGTCCGCGTCCCAAGCCCCTCCAGCCGCTGAACCTCGACGAGGTGCCCAAGGCCACGAAAGGCCAGATCGACATCACCGCCCAGAAAAGCGCCTTCTTCGACGCCAATAACAACTACGGTATCTACACCGGAGACGTGAAGGCCCGCCACCCGCAGATGTACATCGAGTGCGAGGAGCTCGAGCTCTTCATGGCCAAGCAGGAGGGCGGAGTCCTCGGTGCCCCCAAGCCCAAAAAACCCGCGCCCGCCGCCAGTGATGCGGACATCGTGGCTCCCTCCAAAAAGAAAGCCGAAAACACCGCCCCTCCCATCGACAAGGCCGACGCCCGCGGCCCCATGGTCACCGTGGAAAAAGTCGCCGAAGATGGCGAGCTCCAGATCGGCCATTGCAAGCACCTCATCTACGACGGCAAAACCGGCAACACCACCCTGCTCGAATGGCCCCAGGTCCAGGCTGGCAACCGCCTCCACAAGGCCACCGAGGCTGGCTGCATCATGGTCATCGACAAAGCTGGCAAGCTCACCACCACCGGCGGTCACGAGACCATCGTTCTTCAGGGCGATGAGGCCACCCCCCGTAGAAGTGTCCAGTCCCTCCCTCCGCAGTGATCATGGCGACGCGAAAGAAAAAGCCGAAGAACAATGACGACGGCGGGAATGCACTGCCACTCCCTCTGGTCGATGGTCGTCCCAACGGCGGGGTAGGGGGCGTCAATCCAGACGAAAACACCCTCCTGCACACCGAAGGGCTCAAAAAAGTCTATGATGGTCGCGCCGTGGTCAATGGCGTCGATATTGAGGTCAAAAAGGGCGAGATCGTCGGCCTCCTCGGCCCCAACGGCGCCGGCAAGACCACCACCTTCTACATGATCGTAGGCCTCGTGCAGCCCAATGGCGGCAAGGTCATCTTTGACGGCAAGACCGTTACCAACGAGCCCATGTACATGCGCTCCCGCTTCGGCATGGGCTACCTCCCGCAGGAGGAGTCCATCTTCCGTCGCCTCACCGTCCGTGAAAACATCATGGGCGTCATGGAGACCCAGCCCTATTCCAAATCAGAGCGTGAGGACCAGACCCAGTCCCTCATGGAGAAATTCGGCATCGACCACGTCGCCGACAATCTCGCCATCACCCTCAGCGGTGGTGAAAAGCGCCGCCTCACCATCGCCCGCTCCCTCGTCACCTCGCCCAAGCTCCTCATGCTCGATGAGCCCTTCAGCGGCGTGGACCCTATCGCCGTCAGCGAGATCCAGGAGATCATCCGCATGCTCCGCAGCGCCGGCCTCGCCATCCTCATCACCGACCACAACGTGCGCGAAACCCTCAACATCGTGGACCGCGCCTACCTCATCTTCGAGGGCCGCGTGCGCCGCCACGGCAGCAAAGATTTCCTCGTCAATGATGACGAAGCCCGCCGCCTCTATCTCGGCGAGGGCTTCACCATGTAACATTTCAACCAACCCCAACAAAGGAGCACACCATGCAAAAACACAACGTCAACCTCCCCATCATCGTGACCGCCCGTCATATGGAAGTCACCGATGCGATCCGTGATTACGCTCACAAAAAGGTCGAAGGTCTCCACTTGGATTACCCCCGCATCATCGAGGCCAAAGTCGTCCTCGACGTTCAGAGCCATCATCGCCACATCGCGGAAATCATCCTCTTCTGCGCCGACCACATCGTCATCGAAGTGAAGTCCGTCACCGAGGACATCTACGCCTCCATCGACGAGAGCATCAGCAAGATCGCTCGTCGTATGCGCAAGTACAAGACCCGCCTGCTCAAGAGCCATCGCCCCCGCAAGGAGACTTCCATCCGCCACCTCGAGGAGCACGTCTTCCATCAGGAAGTGCTGCACACCGAGCAGGAGCACATCGAGCCCGCCTACGTTCACAAGGAAAAGCACAAGGTCCGCCCTCTCTACGTGGACGAAGCCATCATCGACCTCGAAATCAGCGAGCGTCCCTTCGTCATGTTCCACAACCAGCAGACCCATCGTCTCGCCATCGTCTTCCGTCGCAAAGACGGCGACTACGGCCTCATCGAGCCCGAGCTGGAAGTCGCCGCCAACGGTGCCGCCTAGTAATTCGCGGAGTCACTCTCTCATCATTCTCACCCACGGAGCGGCCTGGTTTCAGGCCGCTTCTTTTTTGACCTGAGCCAGATATTTGCGGCAGTTCTCCTCGCCCATGTACTTGCCCAGCAGCTTCTCGTCGATGTCGGTAAAGTCCACCATGATCAGCCCGTCCACCACCGACGAGAAATCCTTGTCCACGTTGAAGCTCAGCAGTGTCGCGTTCAGCTTCAGGTAGTGCTTCAGCAGGATCGGGATGCCCTTGCCGTCCGTCTCCAGGCTGGAGATCAGCGCCGAGCAGTCGTCTACATTCTGCAGATCTGCGCTGATGAATTCACGCATCATCCGCCGGTTGCGCATGTAGCGGAAAGGATTGCGCGCCTTCACAAAGCTCGACAGGTGCGGGTGCATCCGGTTGTCCTGCAGGAATTCCACAATCATCTTCCGCGAAAGGCTGCTGTAGTCCTTGCTGATGCTTACCGGGCCAAACAGCTTCTTGTAGTGCGGATTGCGCGCGATCCAGTGCGCGATTCCCTTCCACAGCAGCGGCAGGGAGGCCAGGTTGCGCTGGTAGGCCTTGATGATGAAGCTCCGCCCCATCTCCACCGCATGCTCCAGGTTCGCCAGAAACGGCTTCTCAAAGCGGAACAGCGTGCTCGTGTAGAGTCCCTTGGATCCATACTCGCGCAGGATCACATCCGCACGCCCCAGTCGGTATGCACCAGCCACCTGCTCCTTCTCCTCATCCCAGAGGATCAGGTGCTCGTAGTAGCGGTCATACTTGTCCAGATCGATCTCATTGCCCGTGCCCTCTCCCACTTCACGGAAGGTCACCTCGCGCAGCCGCCCGATCTCCGGCAGCAGCACCGGGATCTCATGCGAGTGCGCTTGATACACAGACAGATTCCCCTGGCCCACCAGACGTCCGCCCCGCGCTCGGATGCGGTCGATCTCTTCCACCATGTGGGCTTGCTGCGTTTCAGTCGGAGGCTTGATGCTCAGGTTTTCGCCAGTCACCGTCAGCTTGGCCGTCTGCTCCTTGCCACGTTGATGTAACACAAACGTGTGGATGCGCAGGTAGCGTGTCAGGGACTCATCATCCTCAAATTTCTTCAGGCGTGAATACGGGATCGGCTGTCCCACCCGCATCGGCACCGGCGTGTTCGCACGGTTGCAAAATTCGCGCAGCAGCAGGCCCGTCCGCAGGCGTGGATGGATCATCCCCGCGGCATGGAAAAGCGCGCTGTTTGAGCCCGGGAAATACACCGGCAGCACCGTCGCCTGCGTGCGTCGCACCAGGGAGCCTACATGGTTGCTCCACACCGGTTCGTCCAGGCCACGTCCCGGCTTGTACGAGGCCACTTCGCCGGCGGGGAAAATGATCAGCGCTCCTCCAGCGCGCAGCAGACGCAGTGCTTCCTTCATCGGTGCCAGGTTGCGCTTCGCCGCGCCTTCACCGCCAAAGGGGTCCACCGGGATCACATGATCCTTCAGCTCCTTCATGGCCAGCAGCAGGGAGTTCGTCATCACCTTCAGGTCAGGCCGGAACTGTCCCGCCCATCGCGCCAGCATCACCGGGTCGATCACCCCAAACGGATGATTCGCCACGATGACCAGCGGCCCCTGCTTCGGAAACACAAACTCAGATGGCAGGTCCACATCCTCCTGCAGCTTCAGCGAGTGCGCCACGGAATCAAACCACGCAAACACGTTTGGATACTGCGGGTGCATCTTGTACAGCCGCGCAGACTCATTGTAGCACGCCTCAAAGCCGCGCAGACCCAGCGCCGATTCCACGGCGGGGCCGATCAGACGGTAGATCCGTCGCTGCATCGGGGTCTTGAGGTGCTCGCTGAGATTGAAAACCATGGGAGCGGTCTGGGATTTTAAAGGGGGTATGTCACCATCCATCCTCCCGATTACGCTTCAAGCAAGCGCCATAAGCGTATCGTTTTTGTCATTATCAAAATTGAAAGGGTCAGCTCAGCACACCCTGAATCTGTCGCATCCAGTGCTCCGCCCGGGCGCCAAAGCTCAGCTCATCCTTCTGGTAGAGCACACCTCGGGACACATTCACCAGCAGCGGAGCCTTGCGCCCGCTGCCTTTCAGCGCCGCCAGGTCACCCCCCTGCGCTCCCAGGCCCGGGATCAGCAGCGGCACGTCCGGAATGTGGTCCAGCACGTCCGGCGCGGCATTCGTCAGCCCCACCACCAGTCCGGCCTGCGGGTGCCCGGCCGTCATCCCGGCCACGATCTCATACACCTGGCGGTCGCCAGTTTGTTGCAGTTCAATGTCCTGTGCCCCGGGGTTTGAGGTCACTCCCAGCAGGTACAGCCCCTTGTCCGTGTATTTCAGGAAAGGCTCCAGCGTGTCCCGCCCCATGTAGGCGTTCAGCGTCACCGCATCCACATTCATTACCTCAAAGCATGCCTTCGCGTAGTACCCCTGCGTCTCGCCGATGTCTCCGCGCTTCACGTCCAGCACCACCGGGATATCCTTCGGGATCTCCTGCAAAATCTCCTCCAGCATCTTCATCCCCCGCCAGCCCAAAGCCTCAAAGTACGCCGAGTTCGGCTTGAACGCCGCCGCATACGGCGCCGTCTGCTCGATCACGTCCAGAATCCACCGCTTCGTACTCTCCTCCGCATTCTCCGCCCTCACATCCAGCCCCACACACAGGTTGGATCCAGTTTTGGCAATGCGTTGGTTCAGTTTGTCGAGAAAGCTCATGCTCCTTTTCCATCGCACGGCTTCGCTTCTTCGCAAGCCTCCGCATTTCATTGACCATTATGCGGAAAACCTTTAGAAAAATCCTATGACATTCAAAGCCCTTCTCGCCGCCCTGGGTTTCAATCTCCTCGCCGCCTCCTTTGCCTTCTCCCTCTGGGCGGAGTGGGGGCCCTATTCCTGGGTGGCCTCCGCGCAGCTGGCGCTCATCGGCAGTTACTTTGGCAAGGCCACCTTCATCCTCACTTTCATTCTCCATCTCATCCCGGCCATGATCCTTCTCATCATGGCCAGGGGCCGGGCGGCGCTTGTGCTCGCTCTGGGCCTCCCCGGGCTCTTCCTTCTTGCCCATCTGGCCGCCACGATTTACTTCGTCAGCACCGGCGGCACTCAGGCAGATGCCTCCAGCTTCGACGCCGCCGTTCGCAGCGCTGCCTTCGTCCCCCACAACATCAGCCTCCAGCGCTCCCAGCTCCCAGGATTGGATCTGGACAAAACCTCCGGCATCCGCTCCGGCGCGTCCGACCTCGGCGCAGACCTTTACATCCCGTTCATCACCACCGTCTCGCAGCCCTCAGAAACCAGCGTCGTCCTCCTGTCCAAATCCGACAATCTCAAAAAGCTCGCTCAGGGAGAGCCCCTCACCGGCGTCATCCAGAAAGCCCCGCTGCCATACCTGGTGCGCAAGACCTGGCCTCAAAACCCCTCCCTCTTTGCCGTCATCATCGAAGATCGCGCCTCCGTCCGTGGCAACTGGATCGGTGCCGCTGTCGTCTATGTCGTCCTGCTCATTTGGGGAGCCTCCCACTTCTTCAAACGCCGCCGCCTCCTGCGCACACCGCAGCCTTGAAGGAGCCGCTCATCAAATCCCCAGGCGCATCCAGAGAGTCACCGTGAACCGCCACCAGTCAGCATCCCGCCCAGCGCCATTCATGAAAATTCACGGACATTCGTGATCATTCGCGTTCAAGGCCCCGCCGTCGCTGGATGAGCATTCCTTCATTCAGCCCTCTCCGAGGAAACAGTTTGGGAAATGGGAGAGAGATTGATTTTCAGAGTTCATTGCTGCGGCCTTCTAATCGCTGCGTTGTTAAAAATGAGTGTCCCCTGATTTTTCCACCCTCTTTCTGAGCCCCCAAATCCCGTCCAGAAAAAATTTGTGCCGCCCGCACTGCCCGCCATTCTGCCCCATCTTTACCCGATGAGCACCCCCGCCGCCACCCAGCCCCTCGTGGGCATCATTATGGGATCCAGTTCTGACTGGCCCACCCTCCAGAACGCCGCCCATGTGCTCGATGGCTTCGGCGTGCCCTACGAAAAGAAAGTCGTCAGCGCCCATCGCACCCCCCAGCTTCTCTACGACTACGCCACCACCGCCTCCGAGCGTGGTCTCAAGTGCATCATCGCCGGAGCTGGCGGCGCTGCCCACCTCCCCGGCATGACCGCCAGCATGACCACCATCCCCGTGCTCGGCGTCCCTGTCCTCAGCCGCGCTCTCAGCGGCATGGACAGCCTCTACTCCATCGTCCAGATGCCCGGAGGCATCCCCGTCGCCACCTTCGCCATCGGCGATGCCGGTGCCACCAATGCCGCCCTCTTCGCCGTCTCCATGCTGGCCAATGAAAACCCCGAACTCGCCGAAAAGCTGAAGACCTTCCGTGAGCGCCAGACCCAGAAAGTGCTCCAGAGCCAGCAGGAGCTCGAAGCCAAACCCAAGGCATGAAGTTTCCCCCTCCCTCGACCATCGGCGTCCTCGGCGGCGGCCAGCTCGGCCGCATGCTCGCCCTGGAGGCCCGCCGCGCCGGACACCGCGTTGCCATCTTCACCGACGAGCCCCACGGCTGCCCCGCAGGCCAGTACTCCGACGTCGAAATCAACGCCCCCTACTCCGACACCGACGCCCTCTCCCGCTTCCTTCAGCAGGTCGATGTCGTCACCGCCGAGTTCGAAAACATCCCCGCCTCCTGTCTCGCCGCCGTCGAGGCCGTGAAGCCTCTCCGCCCCGGAGCCAAGGCCCTCATCACCACCCAGCACCGCGAGCGCGAAAAAAACTTCCTCCGTGACCAGGGCATCGCCTGCGCCCCCTTCCGTGTCATCGACGACCTCGCCGGACTTGAGGCCGCCGTCGCCGAGCTCGGCCGCCCCTGCGTCATCAAAACCGCCGCCTTCGGTTACGACGGCAAAGGCCAGTGCAAAGTCACCGCCGAAACCGACCTCGCCCAGGCCTGGAGCAGCTTCACCGGCCAGCGCGCCGTCGTCGAGCAGTGGGTCTCCTTCGTCTGCGAAGTCTCCGTCGTCGGTGCCCGCAGCATCTCAGGCCAGATGGCCACCCATGGCTGCGTCGAGAACCAGCACACCCACCACATCCTCGACGTCACCATCTCTCCCGCCCGCGTCGATCCCCAGATCACCGAGCAGGCTCTCGCATTGTGGAAAGCCGTCGCCGAAGGCCTCGACTACGTCGGCACCATGGCCGTCGAAATGTTCGTCACCACCGACGGCAAAGTCATTGTCAACGAAATCGCCCCACGTCCGCACAACAGCGGCCACTACACCATCGACGCCTGCCGCACCAATCAGTTCCAGCAGCAGCAGCGCGCCGTCTGCGGCCTCCCCCTCGGAGACGCCTCCCAGCACACCCCGGCGGTCATGGTCAATCTCCTCGGCGATGTCTGGCCCGCCCCGCTGACTCACCCCGACTGGTCCCCAGTTCTCAATCACCCCGGTGCCAAGCTCCACCTCTACGGCAAACGCGAAGCCCGCCCCCGCCGCAAAATGGGCCACTTCACTGTATTAGGAGATACAATTGACGCGGCGCTGCGGGATGCGCTTGAGATTCGGAAAGCGCTGGGGATTGGCTAACCGCCTGCGCGAGCGCGAAGCGTCTTGGAGTGCGGTGGCAAAGATGCAAGGCGCAAGCCTGCATCGGCGACACCGCTTTCGTCGGCCGGGCGGAGATCCTCCGGCCTCTGTGCATCCTGCAACCGTCTCGAAAGCGGTGTGGCACTCACCTTTCGGACAGCCTGCGGTTGTCTATCACCGCTTCGCTCGGGTTCCAAGACGCTGCCGCGCTTGCTTCACCCCATGCCATTCCGTAGCATTCACCTATGCACCCCGATGCCGACCCCAAGCTCGCATGGCCCCATGCGCCGCTTCATCGGCTCGGCACCCACGGCATCTACTTCGTCACCGCCGCCACCTATCTAAAGGAGCACCACTTCCGCAGCCCTGACCGCCTCACCGTCCTCCATCGCGGCCTTCTCAAAGTCTGCGCCGACTCTGGCTGGCGCCTCGAAGCCTGGGCCGTCTTCTCCAATCACTATCACTTCGTAGCTGAATCACCACCCACGGCAGAAAACCTGCCTGATCTGCTGGGTTCACTCCACGAGAAAACCGCCAAATGGGTCAACAAGCTCGACAACACACCCGGCAGAAAAGTCTGGCACAACTACCGCGAAACCCTGCTCACCTTTGAGCGCTCCTATATCGCACGGCTGAACTATACCCATCAAAACGCCGTGAAGCATGGCCTCGTCTCCAAAGCCTCAGACTACCCCTGGTGCTCCGCCGCCTGGTTTGAGCGCCACACCAGCAAGCCCATGATAGAGTCCATCTACCGCTTTAAAACCCAGCGTATCCAAGTCCCCGACGGCTACGAAGTCCACACAGACTGGTGAATGCGCGGCAGCGTCTTGGAACCGGAGCGTAGCGGAGATAGACAGCCGCAGGCTGCCCGAAGGGTGAGCGAAGCGAATCAATGCGGTGGCAGAGTTGCACGGCGCAAGCCTGCATCGCCGACACCGCTTTCGTCAGCCGGACGTGGGTGCTCTGGTCTTTGCGCATCCTACACCGTCTCGAAAGCGGTGTGGCGCTACGCTTCCCACCGCACTCCAAGACGCTGCCGCGCTCGCGAGAGCCATCAAGGCTGCGTCCCATTGACAGTCTCACGCGTCGCCATCTCCGCCTTCACCTCCGGAAAGAACCCCTCAAAGTCCACTCGAAACTCCTCATACCGCGCCTCCAGCACCTCTACCGCTGCTGCCAGCTCAAACGGAAACCGCAGCCTCCTCGACATCCTTCTCAACGTCGTCTCAATCCCTGCCAGAGTCGCATAAGACCCCAGCCAGTCCGCCCGCCGCATGTGCTCCAGCACCTCCCATGCCTGCTCAGGCACACTCGTCCGCACCGTCTCCACCGACGCATAAAACTCACCCACAAATTCCCCCAGCGGCTCCGCACTGTGCGCACTCCATCCTGCTGCCAGAAAGTGATCATAAAACACATCTGTGAGCACCGCCCCGTAGCGCCGGAACGGCTTCTCAAACCGCCGCACACTCCGCCTCACCAGCGGATGCGCATCCGTAAACGCATCAATCGCCCGATGCCTCGCAATCCCCCTCTGAAACCCCTCCGGCAGCCCGGTCAATTCCCACGGTCCCACCCAGTCCGGCAGCAAATTCCCCACCCGAAACTCCACCTCCGGCTCCGACAAGTAAAGATGGGCCAGCCAGTTCATCCAACCACACTGCCCAGCTCCCTCCAAAAATCGAGCTCCTTTCAAAAGCCCCATGCTTCCCGCAAGCGCGACAGCGTCATGGAGTGCAGTGGGATGCGCAGCACCACACCTCTTTTCACTGTACGAGCGCCAAGAGATTGAAGTACGACAGACACTCTTGTTTGTCGGTCAGCGCTGACTCAGCCCCCTGACTCACGCATACATTCCATCACCCTCAGCAGGGTCTTCTTAATGGGTGAGAGGCAGATTGGGGAAAAAGCCCTGCGGCAGGCCGTAACCGTCCTGTTTTTCCATGTTCGCACGGCCTTGGTGGCTGAACGGATGTGCAGAAAAAATGACCGCCACACAATTGTTGTCGTTGTTATGGCTTGCGACGACTTCGACATACCCCTGCGACGTTTCCAAAACAGTGCTCAGCCTCGAATAGTAGAGAACATCATCTGCCCAGGAGTAAGTGACAGTGTTGGCCGATTTGGAGTACAAAGCCTTCGCCACAGTATCATAGTATTCACGCAGCGTTTCGGCTGAGCACCCCTCTGCCCCAGTGGTCACAGCAGAGTAAATTTTCTCACTGCTGATCGGTTTTTCTGGATTGGTCAGACGAATGACCAAAGATGCTCTCGTCATCTCGACCCAGGCGGTGAAAGAAGGGCAGACGCAGGCCATAACGAATACAGCCATGAGGATGGCAGCAGTAGTGATAAGAGCATTTTGTTTCATGAATGCTGCCCCTACACCCTCACCCACGCACCTTTCTCGGTGCTCTCCAGCATGGCCTCGCAGAGCTTGATTTCGTGGTGGCCGTCTTCGGCGGTGGCAAACAGCACTGGCGTCTGCTTTCCGCTCGCGATGTGTTCGTACACGGCACGGTAGTGCATTTTGTGCGCATCGCTGAAGCCCTCGGCATGGCCTGGCGGATAGTCGGTGTAGTTGGCGACGTCTTCGAGGAAGCCGGGCGTGCCGCGTTGGAGGATCTGGTTTGGTTCATCGCGGCGGCCGAGCGTGATCTCATTCGGCTGCTGCAGGTCCCAGCGCACGCTGCCCTTGGTGCCGTAGATGCCGAAGCTCAGGCTGCATTTCCAGCCGGCGGCCACCTGCGAGATGCTCGCATTTGCATGCACCCCGTCTGCAAAGCCGTGCTTCGCTTTGCCAAATTTGAGCAGCACGCTGCCGAAATCTTCCGTGTCCACCTTGTAGTCCACCATCTTCTTCGGATCTACTTTGGCGAAGGTCTTCACCTCGCCCTTCGGGCGTTTGCGGGTTTTGTAGAAGGTTTCGACATGTGCAAACACACTCTGCGCCTTCGCGCCAAGGACAAAACTTACCGCATCGATCCAGTGCGTGCCTACATCTCCCACGGCGCGCAGTTTTCCGCCTTCGCTGGCCAGGATGCGCCAGTTGTAGTCCGTTTCATGCAGCAGCCAGTCCTGGAAAAAGTGGCCTTGAACGTGAATGATTTTTCCCAAGTCGCCGCGAGCCACCATGGCGCGCATCTGGAGGATGGCGGGGAAAAAGCGGCACATGTAGTTCACGGCAAAGACCGGCCCCTTCTTCCCGCCCTTGCGCACGGCATCCACTACAAGCTGGGTGTCCTTGGTGGTCATGCCCAGCGGCTTTTCGCAGATCACGTGCTTGCCCATCTCCAGCGCCTGCAGGCACTGCTCCACATGCACCTTGTTGGGAGAGGTAATATGCACCACGTCGATGTTCGGGCTGGCATACATCGCCTCGTGGTCATAGTCGCCGTAGATCTCCGGGATGCCCCACTGGTTCCCCACCTGCCGCGCGCTCTTCGTCGAGCCGCAGATCCCGTTCACGGTCACGCCCAGTCGTTTAAGTGCCTCAATATGAACAGGCCCGATAAAGCCGGTGCCGATGATGCCTGCGCGGAGATGGTGTAGGGGAGTCATGTGGGGGTGCAGTGAAGCGTGTGCAGACCAACGGTCAATCCAGCAAACTTCCTGCCACCTCATTTGGCAGACGCCGAGAGCGCTCTCCAAGGCCTCCGCACCCTGCATCGAGATTCGGAGCCATTCGCCATTATGCCTGCGTTTGATAAGCTCATTCTTTAGACATCGGCTTTTTCTTCCACGCCTTGCCATGCCGTTGCATCATTTGATGGATCATTCATTGTTCTTAGGGATATTTGGCTTTCGTTCATGTCCGACGCCTCCCATGCCTTTTCAGACACCGCCGCCGCAGCGCTGCTGGACGACGGCATTGCGCCGCTGGAGGCGGGAGATGAGAAGGTGGGAGATGAGCTCGGGCCCTACCGCCTTTTGGAAAAGCTAGGCGAAGGGGGCTTTGGCATCGTGTGGCGGGCGGAGCAGTCGCATCCTGTCAAACGGGAGGTCGCCATCAAGCTGCTCAAGCGCGGCATGGACTCGCGCCAGGTGCTCGCGCGCTTTGAGCAGGAGCGCCGCATGCTCGCGGCCATGGAGCACCCCTGCATCACGACGATTCTGGATGCAGGCATGTCTCCGGACGGCCGCCCCTACTTTGTCATGGAGCTGCTGCGCGGCAGGCCCATCACTGCTTTCTGCGAGGAGCATCATCTTGCGCTCAAAGACCGAATTCGGTTGTTTCGGGAGGTCTGCAGCGGTGTGCAGCATGCGCATCAGAAAGGCGTCATCCACCGGGATCTGAAGCCGTCCAACATCCTTGTCACAGAGGTCGATGGCCGCCCCATGCCCAAGATCATCGACTTCGGCATCGCCAAGGCCCTCGCCTCCGGAGACATCCAGGGCATGACGTTCGCCACGCAGGCAAACTTCGTCCTCGGCACGCCGCAGTACATGTCCCCGGAGCAGATCGAGGACGTCGGCAGCGTGGACACGCGGAGCGACATCTACGCGCTCGGCACCGTGCTGTATGAGATGCTCACCGGCAGCCCGCCCTTTGCCGCCATCACCCAGCAGTGCCAGACGCGGCAGGACTTCTGGCGCATCGTCCGCGAAAAGCAGCCGCCGCGCCCCTCCACCAGCCTCGTCACCGGGGCCGCCACCCGCACCGTCGCAGCCCCCGCCCCTGGCACCACCGTGGAAAGGCGCATGGATGTCTCCCAGCTCCCCGCCGACCTCGACTGGATCGCCCTGCGTGCTTTGGAAAAGGAACCCCAGCGCCGCTATCAAAGCGCCGCTGAGTTCGCGGCTGATCTGCAGTGCTTCCTTGATGGCGCGCCCGTCTCCGCGCATCCGCCCAGCAGGCGCTACATCGCCTCCCGCTGGATCCGCCGCCACAGGGTCGCTTTTGCAGCAGCGTGCGTCAGCGTGCTCGCTCTTGTCACTGGCGCAGGCGTCGCCATCTGGCAGGCACGGCTGGCCCGCGCCGCGCAGGCCAGCGCCGAGTCCGCCTCCCTGCGCAGCAGCGAGACCGCCGCCTTCCTCAGCTCCCTCCTCACCGAGGTGGCCGCCGAGGTCCGCAACGGCCGCAACCCCGAGGCCCTGCGGCTCGCCCTCATTACCAGCCAGAAAAACATCGAGGACATGCGCCAGTCCCCCGATCTGCAGATCGAGCTCATGGGCAAGGTGGCCCGCCTCTTCGATCTCATCGGCGACCGCCGCCTCTCGGTCGGCGCGCTGCAGCGCCATGCCGAGCTGATCGCCGCCCGCCTTGGCGCGGACCACCCCACCGCCCGCGAGGCCGCCTACCAGCACCTCCTCATGATGGTCGATCACGGCTCCCGCATCGAGGCGGTGAACCTCCTCAAGCAGCAGCGCGCCCACATCGAGGCCCACGAGGGAAAGGGCACGCCTGCCTGGTTTCGCATCCAGTCCCTTCTCGTGCGCGATTGGGTCAAGCTGCGCCGCGGCAGCGAAGCCTCCGCCGAGGCCGCCACGGCTGCCGCCGAGGCCCGCAGGCAGCAGCTCCCCGGCCCAGAGCTGCACGCGGTCCTCATGTCCTATGCCGGCGCGCTCGAGTCCGCCAAAAAATACGCTCTCGCCCTTCAGCAGATCGATGAGTGCAAGACCCTCGCCCGCCAGCGGGGAGACTTCGAGGAGTACCGCTGGGAGTTCGACGTCCGCACCGTCGAGATCCTCGTCAGCAGCGGCGACTACGCCCGTGCCATCGAGGTGCAGAGCGGTGCGATTGAGCGCATGCGCCAGCAGCTGCCCTCCGACCAGGTCGCCCACCAGATTCTGTGGCTCGCCGAGATCGAAAACCGCGCCCGCATGCACCAGCAGGCGATCGCCCATGCCGAGGAGATCCTCACTCGCATCCGGGCCCATAACCAGGCCATCGCCAACGACGAGGCCCGCGCCGATACCCAGCGCGAGGAAATGCTGAAGGCCTTCGAGATTCAGACGACGGCCTGGCGCGGTTTGAAGCAGCCCGCCAATGCCATCGCCTCGGCGGAGGAGGGCCTGCGCATCGCCCAGCAGGGGGGCAATGAAAACACGCAGTGCCACGCCATGCAGTCTCTTGCAGCTGCGCACGAGTTTGCCGGCCACCTGGAGGATGCCTGGCAGCTCCACCGCCAGATCTACGAGAAGCACGCTGCGCACAATGCCAGCTACAAGAACCGGCTGGATGACCTCCGCGCCATGGCCCAGATCCGCCAGCGCCAGGGCCGCCTCAGCGATGCCCTCGCCCACGCCCGGGATGCCTGGCAGCAGACGCTCGCCGAACCCTCCTCAAAGCTGGAGCCCGACTACCTCGAATACATGGCCGACTTCGCCCTCAAAATCTGGAAAGCCGTGAAGGCCAAGGAGCCCATGGCCGCCGAGCCGGAAGAGCTGGGGGCCTGGGAGGCGGCGGCGAAGGTGAAAGGGTAAGCGGCTTGGGGGTGTCTGAGGTCAAGGATTGGCATGCTGCTGATGATGCGAGAAAAGGCGGGGTTTTGTGTCGGATTCGGCAATCCTGCATGTTGGTTGCGGTTGGAAGAGCCGGAGAGTTTAAAGTTTAAGGTTTAAAGTTAAAAGTTGCCGGAGAGGGAGCTGGGGGAGTTGGCGGTGGTTTGCGGTTGTTGGCGATGGTTTGCAGTGGTTCACCCAATCCATGGAGGGCGGGAGTTAGACTGGCGGGGGGAAGAGATTGAAGAGGGCTTCGGCGGTGCGGATGCGGAGGCGGCGGGGGTGGTTGAGATCGAGGGCGCTGATGGTGGCGCGGCCTGTGGGGGTGAGGCCAACGAGGCTGGTGTCCTGCCAGGCGAAGTGGTCTGACCAGAGCTGCTGACGCGGATGGTAAAGCGGTGCTGAAAGGCCGGTCTCGGGGTCGGTGGCGTGGGAGCGATCCGATTTGTGGAGATTGCAACTGGGGCAGGAGAGGGCCAGATTTTCAGGGGTGGTGCCGCCGCCGCAGGTGCGCGGAAGGATGTGCTCGAGATGAAACGTGGCTCCCTAACAGCCTGTTGAAAAACTCCATCTGGAGTCTTTGAGGCGGCGGAGCATGACTGGCTGCGTTGAGCGGCTTGCCGTTATCTCCTTCGATAGCGACTGCGCCACTCGCCTTGCCATTCATGCTCCGGCGCTCTCAAATCTTCTCAGCCTAGTTTTTCAACCGGCTGCTAAAGGGACTGGCTCATCCGGCAGTACTCGCAGCGACTGCCAGCGCGTGTGCTGACGAGTTCTGCCAGTGAAGCGGGAAGGCTCATGCGGGCCGGTGGCCGAGGAGCTGGAGGGCTTCGGCGCGGAGGAGAGAGATTTCCTCGCTCCACGCGGCGAGGGCGGCGAGCTCCTGCTTTTGCGAGGGCTGGAGGAGGCCGTCGTTGTTGAGGTCCATGAGCTGCTGAAGATGGCGGTCCGTCTCTGGCGGCAGCTTGAGCTCACCGATGGAGCGGATCCAGGTCTCGGGCGCTGGAATGGTGGCAGGCATGAGGGAAAGTCGAAGATGCGTTTGTGGTTGTCAATGGCCATCGAGCCAGGGCGATGGGGTGAGAAAGGCGGAGGGTTTAAAGTTTAAGGTTTAAAGTTAAAAGTTGTCGGAGAGGGAGTGGGGCTGGTGAGGTGGTGCCGAGGCTGGGATGGACTTCGCTTTCCAGAGTGATTGACCACGGATGACACGGAATGCACGGATGCCAGAGGGTGGGGGCTGGGATCATTCGATTCCCGGAATTTTTTAACCACTCATCGGACACTGACTGACACTGATGCCGGAGGCTGGAGATTCAGAGATTTGGGATTTTGGATCGATTATTAGTGTCGGATTAGTGTTCGATTCGTGGTTTAAATCTGGGCGTGGCAACGAGGGCGTCTGATGACCAGAACCGGAATTTTGAACCACTGATTTAACACCGCGAGAGATTAGAAGACCGCAGAGATGGATTCTGAAAAACCTCTGCCGTGCTTTGATTTGTTCAGCGTATTGCTAATGCCCGAGGACGGAAGGGTGGGATGCCTGGGAGCATTCGATTCCCGGAATTTTTTAACCACTGACCGGACACTAATAAAACACTAATGTCAGAGGCCAGAGTCGGAGGGTTGAAGGATGTGGGGCTTGGGTGGCCGGTGGGGGGCGGAGATTTATGATTTACGATTTATGATTTATGATTTCGGAGGGGGGGAAGGAGCGGGTAGAGGGGCGATGGGGGGTGATCCAGGAGACGTGAGTTGTGGTTGTTAACGGTTCTCTGTTCTCGGTTCGCAGTTCTCTGTTTTTGGACTGGCCAACGGGGGCGATGGAACGTTCGGTTTTGCCGCAAAGGGGCGGAGATGCAGAGGGGGCGGAGATTTATGATTTACGATTTATGATTTATGATTTCGGAGGGGAAGGAGCGGGGAGAGGGGGCGATGGGGTGTTTGGTTTTTGCCGCAGAAGGGAAGAAGCGGAGGGGGAGAAAGGGGGAGAGTTTGGCTTCGCCTGTCTCGCAAAGCTCGGCTCAAGTTGCCGGAGAAGCAGCGGAGGATGAGGCGGGGGTGGAGATTTATGATTTACGATTTATGATTTCGGAGGGGACGGGGAAGGAGCGTGGTGTGGGCGGGGGCGGGCACGCTGAAGGGGCGGCCGTGGGGAAGATCCTGGCCTGGCTTTTGCGCGGCTGGATCGGGTCAGTGGGTGATTCTTGTGATGTGCCGATCAACACTCTGCGTTGAGATGGCTGAATCATGGCTGGCTTCTTATCCTTGTTTTCTGACGCTTCAGCGGTTCGGTATTGGCTACTTGAAGTGGAAAAGGTTGGCTCAAGCCGAAGCTCTGTGAGTCGGGTCCGAACCAGCTAAAGCACGAAGTTCGGCGAGCATTGGCCACAATGCACCCTGAAGTGTATGTGGCAGGGCCAGAACGTTAAATGATAGCTGCCTCCAAGTATCCACAGCTATTAAAGGCCAATTACGCACGATCCAAACCACATTTTCAGCAAAACAAGCAGCGTTTTTGGTCTCATCTATAGTACGAAAACTAATGGTTAAAGCAGCTTCTATCGCGTGTTCGGAAAAATGCTCATCCTTCAAGCTTTGTGCTTCGTCCAGATAACTCTTGAGAAGTTTATTCCAGAAATCTTCATCAAGAGGTTTGAACCAATTGCTTTGTTTAAAAATGAAGCAAGCAATGCCCCAAAGCCTTATTGGGTCGGTTACCTTTAATGCATTAAATGAAATATTTTGGATAACGCCGCTTAAATCCTCATGCAATGAAGGCGGCGCGACTTGTAGACCGCATACACCAGAAATCATGACTAATTTAGATGCAATATCATCGACCGAGACATCTGTGCATAATGCTCGAAGCTGCGAAAGAAGCATGGACTGGTCAATAAAGCTAGTTTGCTCGACTTTTAGCCAGCCCTCATAAAAAGTTGCATCGAGCGGATTTAAAAAAGAACCCAGTCTATTCCCCCACTCGCTGCGCAATTGCATCACAGAATGTTTAGGAAGCGGTGAATCAGGCTCCTGAAATAAAACCCCTACATAAAGCTTTCGCATATCATTGGCAAGCCATTCCGGAAGATCATTGATTGGCACTACTTTTGGCAATACATGAGCAAGCATCCACCTAGCATTAAACACCGCAGGTTTTGCCACGTCGGTTGAAACCACATTAAACACTTCAAAGTATTGCTGCGGCTGGGATTCGAAATCTTTGATTTGGCTCAATAAGCTAGCCGATTCAGGAGGTCTAGAAAGATGGATGTGAAAAAGTCCCGCGTGAAGCCATGAGCAAAGAAGAAGATTCATCTCCGTATCAAGGTCCTGCCTAGCTGCGTTCAATACTCGCCACGACCACGATAAAATTGATTGGAAAAAATTCCATATGTCTTTGGCATTAGACCCAGTTAGCCCACGCAGCAATGTTAAACCATTTGTTTGATCGGGACTATCGGGGTGAAGGAGTAAGCAGCCCAAGTGCAATCGATGTAGTGGACTAGAATAAGGGTCCTCAAACATTGAAAGCAATGTATGTAATTCCTCTTGCGGCAAGGCGAACAAGGCTTTTCTCCATAAATCTGGAAGCTTAATGGGCAGAGAACCATATCTAGAAAAAGCCTCCACAAAGCCCAATTCACTAATAAATATTTCCGATTGCTGAGTCAAGGCGATATGTAAGTCATTGCTGTCTACAAGAGATCGCCCTATGCCGACATGCTGAAGCAGAGGTATTGTGCCTTGAGGCCGAGCAGCATCCAATAAATCGCCAAGATAAACGTTACCATCAGGCCAACGCTGTAATATCTGTTTAAACTGATGATTGACGGACGAATTTTCCCACTCCACAAACTGTTCAACACGGACAGATGGAGAAGCAGTTGCGGCAATTGTTTTTATAGAATTTTTAATGCTCGTCTGAGTGAATCCCAAAATAACCCCGGTTTGCTCCAGATATTTTTTTCGCACCGAAGCATCAGGTGATAGCAGCATTAAAATTTTATCTGATAAGCTCCAGGTCTCACAAGTTTCAGATTCAAAAGAGATAACGGGGCGAGAGGACGTGGTTTTAAGACGCGTTAGTTTAAAATCAATCTTGTTGTCCTGAACCGATGTCAGCATAGATACTTTACCAGACATGGATTTCTCGATGGCTTCCCAGGCTTCATTGCGATTAAAGAGATAACTCCCAAATCGTTGAACATTAATCAGTTCTAGTTGCTTTAATTCATCTGCATTAAACGGCAAATATGCCGCTCCTTTTGGGAGAAGACCAGATACAACGCTTTTTGCGAGAAAAGCAATATATTGCTTTTCCTTTGAGCTGGTACACTTTTTTGTCATATCTTTTATCATATGCCTAACAGACTTAAAAAAGTGCCTATATACACTTTGATGAAGCTTGAGTGCCGCTATTAGCCAAGAAGCAAAGTCGCCAATTAAAGCAGGCATCTCCAGCAACCGCATCTTTGATGATATCCGCAGACAAAAAATGCAAAATAAATCCTGAAGCCATCGGTCGAAGCCCGCTATTTGAGCATGAGGATTTATGACACGAGCAGAAAGACTTCCGACATCAGTTACGAGTGCTTGGCAAATCCAAAGAGCTTTTGCGTATCTAATTTTGGTATCGCTTTCGCAAATCCAAAGATCAGCCATAACCTCAACCGCTACATTGTGCACATGAATTGAGAATGTTATTTCGGTGCGACCTTGGTCAATATTGGGTGCAATTTGCATTGCCCTAGCGTCGAGCAAGCATGCCGCATAGTATCTGCGGATCACCTCCAATTCGGAAGATTCTTTTAAAGTCTTTGAGTGTAAATTTGTCGATTTTCTTAGCTGCCAAAGAAGTTCCTCTGCAATTAGTGGAATATACTTTGCGTTCCCTAAACGCACGCGGTGCAGGCAACCATAGAATATAGCAGCGGAGATTTTTTCTTCTTTATGCAACCAATATAACACATCGAGAAAACCTACAATTGGTGCCTTCTCAATATCCGAAAATCCATTTAACCATCTGTCTTCAATTACAAAAATAGTTCCTTCTTCACGGCTTGCTGCAGTTAAATCCACCATACAGCGAAATAGAGCAGAGTTATCTTCATCAGAAGGCAAAGATGAAGCAATTCCAATTCTAAAACGCTTTTCTTCCTGCTGTTTTACATGCATTTGAAGCTGATCAACACTTGCAATTATCTCGTCGCGGTACTTAGCATGACGTAATTTAGTCCGTTCTGTTTGTTGCTCTTGGTAAGTTATCAATACCTTGCATCGAGAGGACAAATCGTGGAGAAGATCGACATCAATCAAGCACCCCGCGATTGCGGGATCGAGAATTATTACGGAATCGTTCGTTAGTCGAATAGTTGGTGCATGGCTTAGGAATGTTGAGTTGTTTAAGATTCTTTTATTAGCTTCTATTTCCTCCACCCAGCCAGCTTCGATCATTCCTTGCACGAGGCCACGGGGACCTGAGAGATGTTTCTGAAAATCCGATGGCACATCTAGAAGACGATTAGGCTCAGTTTCCCAATCGAGTGGCCAAAAGTCGATTAGCACACCGTTCAATTCTACAGCCGCTGAAAAAGCTCTGCGCCAGTTTACAGTCATTCCAACGGCCCACTCCAAACCGTCTATTTCGGTTTGTGTCTGCGAAGTCACTCCGATCTTTGCGGCATCGACAAGTTTGATTAACTCCTTGGAATTCTCCTCCCTTGAGGGTTGATGATTTTTGAGTCTTGCTAATTCTTGCAATAAAAGTCCGGGGACGTTGGGGGAAAGTGTTATTTCCGCGGTGGTTTTTTCTAAGATTGGTAAAACGCCAAGGCGATGCGCCAAAAGCAACGAAGTTATGTCCAAGAAAAGTTTCCATTCTCCCTTTGGTGGATCGGCGAAGGTATGCCTTCTACCATGACGAATGCGGGCACTCCAGAGCTGGGTCGGCGGTGCAAAAAAGCCATCTACTGCTGGAGGACACGCATCATGAATAATAGCAGAGATGGGACGGTTAACAGAGTTCACATATGCATGAACAGGTATATGTCCAAATCGATATTTTTCTTCGGCTTCCGCATTCGCGCGCTGGTTCTCGCGCATGATTTTAACCATTTCATCAAATGAGTATGCTACTAAATGACCGCCTGGGGCAACAGCGGTTTTCATGACTGTTGGATCTAGCTTGGCTTCCATGCCAAGTTTGCTTGCAACTAGAAATGTTTGAGCTGCATTGCTTGGATTTAAACTATCTGGTATCGTAGCTACGGACTCTAGAATAGATTTTGCTTGTTCAGGATTTAAGGGTGCCACTTGATCAGCTATGTACAGCCTATGTTCGGCCGGCGTATTTGGGTCAGCTTGAGCTAGATTGGCAACATTAAACATCTGCTCCCGGTCTCCTGCTTTTCTTGCAAATTCAAACCACGAGAAGCGATCTTCTTTGTCATGGGTTTGTTGTGCAATTAAACCAGCATTCTGTAGTGCTTGAGAAAACCGACCAGTTTTGTACAAGGAGTCGCATTTTATTCTTAACAGATCCAGGTCCGCAGTTAAATCTGGAACCAAGTGATGATTTTTATCGATAAGATCGAGACACGATTGCCATTTTTTTGCAATGACATGCGCATGAAGAACGAGCATCAAACACATCCTCGAAGGAAATGCTTCAAGAAGATCTTTTGTATGAACAATTACGAATTCTGGTTTTTTTACATTAACATGCATTTCACAAGCGCTATAAAGATCGGTAAGCTTGTGTGTCTTTTCCCAAAGGAGAATATAAGCGCGTAGACATTCTTCTGCATCACGACCTTTTAAGGCATCATGCTTTCTAGCTAACGCCGTCAATTGACCACGCTCATTTTCGTCGTCCAATCCATTTATGAGTGTAGAAAGTATATCAGTTTGTCCAAGTGAGGCAGCTAATTGCGAGCGATAGTACCGCCAAACTCGTTTGGCCTCGGATGTAATGTAACTGTCTGCGTAGTGATCCAATATATTGGCAGCTTCAAGTTCGTTTTGGGCATCTAAGAGAAGCTGCACAAAAACCTCAACGGCCTCTATTTTTCCTTGGTTCAGCTCTGAACTCAGAGCCTCCTCACAAGCTTTTCTATCAAAAGGAAGATTAGCCACTAAGGCCCAATGAATAGCCGCTGAAGAAGTTGGGACCGCCAGAAAAATCTGTTCAAATATCTTGGAGGCATTTTCTCTCGCTTGTGAATTATTAACATGTGACGTTCGCGCCAAATTACACCAAGCGGCCAAGCACCACGTAAGATATTTTATTTGTTTGAACGAGCCTTTATCAGAGCGCTGTGCCAGGTCTTGGAATATACCGGCAGCTTCCTCAAACAACTTTTTTGCTTCGCTGTTTGTTTTGATGCATTCGGGTTCCATTGGAATCGGAAAGCCTAATTCTAACCATCCCGTTGCATGAGGTGATAAAGCGTCAAAATATTTGATAATAGCTTTGGCTTCCAGATTGCCGAGAGAGTCCGGGCGATTTTTAATTGCCAAATTGTTCGAAGTCTTGGCTGCTTCAATATTTTTAAGGCCGAGATAGGCCCAAGTGAGAATACTTTGCAGTGCTGGATTAATGGGAAACGGCGCGGCAGGATCTGATATAGCTTTAATAGCTTCTGTATGACGATTACAGTTGATTAAGAGCATCATTTTCCAGCGCCATTCCTCTTCACTCAGGGGAACAGGATATGATTCAAGCATCTCTTTCTCCGAGCCTTCCAAGATTGCGAGCAAGGCTTCGCTAGTGACAAATCGCTGGTCTGCACATTGTAATTTTGCGTCGGCCAGAATCTGCCTTGCATCATCGGTGTTTTGCTGGCGGTTACCTGTAACCTCAATGAGCAAACGATAAGTTTTTGCTTTGGTGGCTGTGGGGAGGGGCTCCCATGTGCCCCTCCTAGCCATGATGGACCGAAGCTCAGTCTCTGCTGCCGCCAGATGACCGCAGGAAATTTTGTGTTGGACGTCCCGTAGGCTCTGCTCTCTTTCTATAACTAGGTCGGACGAAAAAGAATCAAATGTTGAGAGCTTTAGTAGGGGAGTGGATGGAATAACTTGATCAAGCGAATCATGTGAAAGAGGTGCGATCTCGGATTTGGGAATCGCACTGATGATTTCATTTATAAATCGTAATGTGCCTTCATATACAATTGAGCCTAGGCTCGGTTTAACCAACGTCAGATGGTCTGCATCTACATCGTGGATGTTGCCTATGTTAGGGTTGGCTGATGTTCGGGGAACAACCAACAAACGAGGGAATAAGCGTCCGAAAAAAGTTTGTCTATATAGCGCATGTGCTTCTGCATAGCTCTCGATGGCGATTGGATTTTCGCGATACCAACTGATGAAACGGTCATGCACAAGATCTAGCTCGTCCGTATTTCCGCGCATTTGTTTAACATGCTTCTGAGTAACTCCCAAATAGTCTGCCACGCTCGCAAGTGCAGATCCCCGGTGTGGAGTTCCGCAAAAAATTATGCCACGAATGCTTTTGACTAACTGCTTGTGGTAATTGTCTCCAGCCCAGGCGCTAGCAACGATCAGGGATTTTATCAGGAGCCCCCCCATGCTGTGGGTGATGAAGATGCTTGGACGAGTGCCTATGCCTTTCAGACTTAGCTGCTGGACAAGATTCAATGCTCGTTTTTCAATGATCATCCCCGGTCTGCCTAGCTCCGTGAAGCCTGCTGAGTACCCGACGCTCCATACCCCGCACTGCGGCATCGCCTTAGCCAATTCCTCGGGCCAAAAGAAGTGATCTCTTGCTCCAGGTTTTCCGGTTCTCCATGTCGAATGAGATTTGCCTCCCAAGCCATGCACAAAAATTATATCCGCAACTCGATCCCCGCGGTCTGTATTTGCAATCTGATGTACCCCATCGGAATCAAGTTTCATCCTAGAAAGAAGATCAAATGTCTATTCAGTGCAAGACCTTCTATGAGAGGTGAACAATCCCGACGAAAAATGGCGGATTTGAGAGCCGTGCGAACCCGCCGGAAGAATCGATTCGAGGGTCGGCGTAGAACTCTCGACACAGTAGGGCTCGCTATCGCGACTTAATTTTCAATAGGCTTAGAAAATGTTTATGGTACTCGTAATGCAGGGATTTGGACATGATTCGTAGTACGGTGCTGGGGCATCGCTGGAGCGCCGCACAGAGGACTTTGCGGCCTACTTCGGAGCTTACCCCTCCAGGATATACCCGCAGGCGAGTTTCTGGAAGCGGTCCACTTCGTGCCAGGTTTTTTCGGCGTCCCAGCCGAGTTCGGTGGCCATGAGGGCGCCGATGCGGGGGGCGGCGGACATGCTTGATTGGGCATCGAGGAGGAGGCTGCGGCTGCGGCGGGCGAGGACGTCGCCGACGGTGCGGGCCATTTCGTGGCGGGCGTGGAAGACGACCTCGGCGCAGGTGAGGTCGAGGCGGGGGTGGACTTTGCCGGCCCATTCGGGCTGCTGGGCGGCGAGGGCCTGGATCTGGGCGGCGTCGCTGCCGTAAACGGCGAGGGGATCGTGGGGATCGAGGACGGTGGCGGAGCCGTGGATCATGAGGTCGTGGGTGGTGCAGTGCTGCATGGCGAGGCCGCCGACCATCTCGGCCTGGTCGACGACATCTTCGGCCATGCGGCGGTAGGTGGTCCACTTGCCGCCGGTGATGGTGATGAGGCCGGAGTCGGCGATGAGGATGGTGTGATCGCGGGAGAGGGCGGAGGTGGTCTCGGCGTTTTTCATGGCGACGAGGGGGCGGAGGCCGGCGTAGATGCTGAGGACATCGGCGGGGGTGGGATCGCGCGTGAGGTAGCGGGCGGCGTGGGTCATGAGGAACTCGATTTCGTCGGGGAGGGCGCGGGGCTCGAGCGAGGCGTGGTGGACGGGGGTGTCGGTGGTGCCGATGATGACGCGGCCGTGCCAGGGGACGGCGAAGAGGACGCGGCCGTCGTCGGTCTTGGGGATCATGATGGCGGAGTCGCCGGGGAGGAACTCGCGAGGGAGGACGAGGTGGACGCCCTGGCTGGGGGCGACGATGGAGTCGGCCTTGGCGTCGTCCATGCGGCGGATGTCGTCGACGAAGACGCCGGTGGCATTGATGACACAGCGGGCGCGGATCTCGTACTGCGTGCCTGCTTCGACGCATTCGGCCTGGATGCCGATGACGTGGCCGTTTTCCTTGATGAGGCCGCAGCAGCGGGTGTGATTGAGGACGATGGCGCCGTGATTGACGGCGGTGCGGGCGAGGTGGATGGCGAGGCGGGCGTCATCGAACTGGCCGTCGTGGTAAACGACGCCGCCCTCCAGGCCGTGGGTCTCGAGGGTGGGGAGGAGGGAGATCATTTCCTCGCGTGAGAGGTAGCGGGAGGGCTGGAGGCCGAGCTGCCCGGCGAGGGTGTCGTAGACCTTCATGCCGATGCCGTAGAAGGGGCCCTCCCACCAGTGGTAGCTGGGGATGACGAAGGGGAGGCTGTGGACGAGGTGGGGGGCATTGCGGACGAGGAGGCCGCGCTCGCGGAGGGCCTCGAGGACGAGGGAGACATTGCCCTGCTTGAGGTAGCGGACGCCGCCGTGGACGAGCTTGGTGGAGCGGGAGGAGGTGCCTTTGGCGAAGTCTGACTGCTCGATGAGGACGACGGAGTGGCCGCGGGAGGCGGCATCGACGGCGGCCCCGAGGCCGGTGGCGCCGCCGCCGATGATCGCGATGTCGAAGGGGCCGGTGTGGGCGGCGAGCTGCGAGAAGAGGTGTTCGCGGTTCATGGGAGCATTCTAAGAGGGCGAGGGGTGGAGGGGAAGCGTAGAGTGAGGCGGGGATGCTGGGCCGGAGAGGGGGAGGGGGGGAATGACGAATGAGTAAATCCGAATGACGAAATAATGACGAAACGCGAAGGGGGGCGTGGTGTGGCCGCAAAGAGGCGCAAAGAGGCGCAAAGAGGGCGCAAAGAGGGGAGGGGAAAGACGGAGAGGGAGGGGGGAGACAATCGGACAATGAGACAATCAGATGGGGAGATGGGGAGATGGGAGGGAATGGCCGAAAGGGGGGCGTGGTGTTTGCGGAGATGAGAGTGCGGGCAGGAGTGCCCGCATCACTTGCGGTGGGTGTGGCGGATGGATTGGCCGCAAAGAGGCGCAAAAAGGGCGCAAAAAGGGGAGGGGAAAGACGGAGGGGGCGGAAGGGGATGGTGGGAAGCCGGAACAACCGGGACGGTTGTGCTACGGGTGCATTCGGTGTTCGACAATTGGGGGCTGGATGCTAGCGTCGGGGTTCCCTGATTAACCAACCCCTTATCCACTGAATCTCATGTCCGACATCGCTCTCGCCAAAGGTGAAAAATTTCTCGAAGACAACGCCAAGAAGGAAGGCGTGGTGGTGACCGCGAGCGGTCTGCAGTACAAGGTGATCACCCCCGGCACGGGCAAGAGCCCGAAGGCGACGGACACGGTGGAAGTGCACTACGAGGGCACGCTGATCGACGGCAAGGTGTTTGACAGCAGCTACCGCCGCAAGGAGTCGATCGAGTTTCCGCTGAATCGCGTGATCGCGGGCTGGACGGAGGGTGTGCAGCTGATGCAGGAGGGGGCGAAGTACCGCTTCTTCATTCCGTCGAAGCTTGCGTATGGCCCGCGTGGTGCGGGTCGGGATATCGGGCCGAATGAGGCGCTGATTTTCGATGTGGAGCTGATCAAGGTGAAGTGAGTTTGGTCTGGTTGCAGTAGTCTGCTTTCTCTTGCTGGGCGGTGTGTCTATCACGCCGCCCAGTTTTTTGTACAGGGGGCTTATGCGGTGCGAGGGTGGCAGGGACGTTTGGTTTTGCCGCAGAGGGGCGGAGAGGCAGAGGGGGCGGAGGTTTTGACTGGGGGGAGTTGGGGGCTGGTAAAAGATGGATGGTAAAAGATTTTGAGGTGCAGAGGGGGCGGAGGTTTTGACTGGGGGAGTTGGGGGCTGGTCAAAGATGGATGGTAAAAGATTTTGAGGTGCAGAGGGGGTAGAGGTTTTGACTGGGGGAGTTGGGGGGCTGGTAAAAGATGGGGGTCAAAGATTTTGGGGATCAGAGGGGGTAGAGGTTTTGACTGGGGGAGTTGGGGGCTGGTCAAAGATGGATGGTCAAAGATTCTGAGGTGCAGAGGGGGTAGAGGTTTTGACTGGGGGAGTTGGGGGGCTGGTCAAAGATGGGGGGCAAAGATTTTGGGGATCAGAGGGCTGCTAGGATGGGAGCGGGGCGTCGTTATGGGGGGATGTGGATTCGATTTGCTGCTTGGTTGTTGCTGCTGGTGAGCGCGGGGTTTGCCGCGCAGCCGAACATTGTGCTGATCGTGAGCGATGATCAGGGGTATCCGGATCTGGGGTGCATCGGGTCGAAGCCGCTCATTACTCCGAATCTGGACAAGCTGGCGGCGGAGGGGGTGAGGGGAACGAGCTTTTATGTGACGTGGCCTGCGTGTACGCCGTCGCGGGGGAGCATCCTGACGGGGAGGTATCCGCAGCGGAACGGGCTGTATGACATGGTGCGGAATGATTTGGTGAACTTTGGTCACCGGTATGATGCGGAGGAGTATGCCGTTTCGCCGGAGATGACGCTGGGGCTGGATGTGCGGGAGCTGACGCTGGGCGACCTGCTGCGCAAGGCGGGGTATGCGACGGGTTGCGTGGGGAAGTGGGACATGGGCCAGGCGCGGCGCTACCTGCCGCTGCAGCGCGGATTCGACTTCTTTTACGGGCATGGGAACAACGGGATCGACTACTACACGCATGAGCGGTACGGGGTGCCGTCGCTGTTCCGGGGGAACGAGCGGACGGAGGAGGACCGGGGGACGTATGTGACGGACGTTTTCCGCCGGGAGGCGCTGCGCTTTGTGAACGAGCAGGCGGGAAAGCGGCCGTTTTTTCTCTACCTGCCTTTCAATGCGCCGCATGGGGCGTCGAGCTTTGGAGAGGGGACGAAGGAGGGGGAGAAGAAGCTGAGCGAGGGGGTGCAGGCGCCGGAGAAGTATGTGGCGATGTATCGGGGCAAGGTGAAGGACGAGCGGCTGGCGCGCTACTGCGGGGCGGTGACGTGCATGGACGAGGCAATCGGCGCGGTGATGGAGGCGGTGGAGAAGGCGGGGCAGACGGAGAACACGCTCGTGGTGTTTTTGTCTGACAACGGGGGGAGCGGGAACGGGGGGAATGCGCCGCTGCGGGGGCAGAAGAGCACAATGTGGGAGGGCGGGCTGCGGGTGCCCTTCATCGTGCGCTGGCCGGGCAAGGTGCCTGCGGGGCGGGTGACGGATGAGTTTCTCACGTCGCTGGAACTGGTGCCGACGCTGCTGCGCGCTGCGAACTACGATGGGCTTGAGGAGACGGTGGGCAAGGATGGGAGGCCCTCCTTCGCGCTGCGCGCTACGAAGGGCGAGACTGCAAGCAGTCTCGATGGCTACGACCTGCTGCCGGTGCTGAAGGGCGAGGCGAAATCGCCGCGGGAGGAGATGTTTTGGCAGCGTCGCGGAGACAAGGCGGCGCGGGTGGGGAACTGGAAATGGGTGGAGTCGGAGAAGGGAGGCGGGCTGTATGACCTGAGCACCGACCTGGGGGAGAAAAAGGACCTGAGCGCGGAAAAGCCGGAGGTGCTGCGGAGGCTGAAAGAGCGGTTTGCGGCCTGGCGGGCGGAGATGGACGCGACCGAGCCGAGGGGGCCGTTCCGTGACTACTGAGGGTCACGTCATTGATAATGAGTCATTTAAAATGAGAAGTGATCTCAACAGGGCAAAGGATGAGAACAATTTCACAAATTGAGTATGGGACTAATGCAAAAAAGGTGCTAAATAATGGGCTCGTTTAAATACCATGACCAGTGCTCCAGAGATGACCGCCGACAAGCCTCAGATGAAGATTTCCGAATGGAAAAAAATTGTCGCCCCCTTCCAAGTTCCCTCCGTTCCACGAGCCGTATGGCAGCTTGTGAACACGTTTGTCCCGATGGTGCTGCTGTGGTGGGCGATGTATGAGAGCCTGGCGGTTTCCTACTGGCTGACGCTGGCGCTGGCGGCGGTGACGGGTCTGCTGGTGGTGCGTGTTTTCATCTTTTTCCATGACTGCGGCCATGGGTCGTTTTTCAAGTCGAACCGGGCGAACAGCATCGTGGGTTTCATCTGCGGGATGGTGACTTTCACGCCGTATGCGCACTGGAGCTGGCAGCACGCGGTGCATCACCAGACCTCCGGCGACCTGAGCCGCCGTGGCGACGGGGACATCTGGACGATGACGGTGAAGGAGTACCAGGAAGCCAGCCCGACGCGCCGGATGTTTTACCGCATCATCCGCAATCCGTTCACGCTTTTCATTGTGGGGCCGCTGGTGCTCTTCCTGCTGTATCAACGCATCCCGTCTCCGCGTGCGAAGGCCAAGGACCGCGCCTCGGTGATGTACATGAACGTGGCGGTGGTGCTGATGGTGGTGGCGATGAGCTGGCTGTTTGGCTTTAAGAACTACGTGATGATGCAGCTGCCGGTGACGATGTTTGCCGGAATGGCGGGCATCTGGATGTTTTACGTGCAGCACCAGTATGAAGACGTGTACTGGGAGCACGGGAAGGAATGGGACTACACGACCGCGGCGCTGGAGGGCAGCTCCTTCTACAAGCTGCCGAAGATCCTGCAGTGGTTCACCGGCAACATCGGCTACCACCACGTGCACCACCTGAGCAGCCGCGTGCCGAACTACTACCTGGAGCGCTGCCACAACTCGCACCCGATGTTTCACTCAGTGAAGCCCCTGACGATCCTGGAGAGCCTGAAGTGCATCAACCTGCGTCTGTGGGATGAGAGCGACCGCCGCCTGATCTCCTTCAAAGAATACCGCCAGCGCTACGCCCAGAAGACTCCCGTGGCTGCGGCTGCGGCGGAAGAGGTGGACCCGGCTGACCTGCCGGCACCGAGCGAGGCTGGCCCGGGCCTGTCCTAGGCTGACGCCATGTCTGGTTTCCGGCTCAACACGGAGTACCAGCCCCAGGGCGACCAGGGGCAGGCGATCGCGAAGCTGACGAAGTCTCTGCGTGCCGGGAACCGGCACCAGACGCTGATGGGCGTGACGGGATCTGGCAAGACCTTCACGATGGCGAATGTCATCGCGGAGGTGGGCAAGCCGGCGCTGATTTTCTCGCACAACAAGACGCTGGCGGCGCAGCTGTATTCGGAATTTAAGAACTTCTTTCCGCACAATGCGGTGGAGTACTTCGTCAGCTACTTCGACTACTACCAGCCGGAGGCCTACATCGCGCGGACGGACACGTACATTGAGAAGGACAGCGCGGTGAATGACGAGATCGAGCGCCTGCGGCTTTCCAGCATGGGCGCGCTGATCACGCGGCAGGACACGATCATCGTGGCCAGTGTGTCGTGCATCTACGGCCTGGGCTCGCCGGAGGATTACGAGGGGATGATGCTGCCGCTGAACGTGGGCATGCAGATGAGCCGGGAGACGCTGCTGACGAAGCTGGTGGACATGCTGTATGAGCGCAATGACGTGCAGCTGCAGCGCGGGAAATTCCGCGCACGCGGAGATGTGGTGGAGGTGGTGCCGGCTTACCTGGAAGACGAGGCCATCCGCATCGAGTTCTTTGGCGACGAGATCGACCGCATCAGCGCGGTGAGCGTGCTGACGGGAACGGTGACGCTGAAGATGCCGAACTACACCATCTTTCCGGCGAAGCAGTTTGTGACGCCGGGCGAGAAGCTGCGGAAGGCCATCGTGAAGATCCGCGAGGAGATGGAGGAGCGGGTGGCGTGGTTTGAGAAAGAAGGCAAGCTGCTGGAGGCGCAGCGGCTTAAGATGCGCACGCAGTATGACATCGAGATGATGCAGGAGATGGGCTTCTGCCAGGGCATCGAAAACTACAGCCGCCACCTGACGGGGCGCGAGCCGGGGGCGACACCGGGCACGCTGCTGGATTTCTTCAAGGAGCCGCCGCTGATGTTTATCGACGAAAGCCACGTGACGATTCCGCAGATCGGCGGGATGTTTGAAGGCGACAAATCGCGCAAAACGGTGCTGGTGGAGCACGGATTCCGGCTTCCTAGCGCGCTGGACAACCGGCCGCTGCGCTTTGAGGAGTTCATGGGAAAAGTGGGGCAGCTCGTGTACGTGAGCGCCACGCCTGCGCGCTTTGAGATCGAGAACAGCGTGGTGGGGAATGAAAGCTACATCGCCAAGGCGGCGGAGCCGGTGCCGATGACGCGAATGGTGAAGATCAGCGGCAGCTCGGAGCCGGTGGAGAAATTTGATGTGACCAGCAAGGGCCGCTCGCTGGTGGTGGAGCAGATCATCCGCCCGACAGGGCTGCTGGACCCAATCATCACCGTGAAGCCGCTGGAAGGGCAGATCGACGAAACCATCGAGCTATGCCGGCAGCGTGTGGAACGGCGTGAGCGTGTGCTGGTGACGACGCTGACGAAGCGCACGGCGGAGGATTTGACGGACTATCTGCGCAATCTGAACTTCAAAGTGCGCTACCTGCACAGCGACATCGACGCGATCGAGCGTGTGGAGATTTTACGAAGCCTGCGCGCTGGGGACTGCGACGTGCTGGTGGGCATCAACCTTCTGCGAGAGGGGCTCGATTTGCCGGAGGTGAGCTTGGTGTGCATTTTGGATGCGGACAAAGAAGGCTTCCTGCGCAGCGAGTCGTCGTTGATCCAGACGGCGGGACGTGCCGCACGCCATGTGAACGGCGAGGTGGTGCTGTTTGCGGATTTGCAGACGAAGAGCATTCAGGCGCTGCTGAGCATCAGCGGGCATCGCAGACGCCTGCAGATCGAGTACAACGAAAAGCATGGCATCACGCCGCAAACGGTGCAGCGCGCGGTGCAGGAGAGCCTGCAAATCCTGGGCAAGGCACGCGAGGTGGAGGAGAGCGTGGTGCGTGAAGGCGGCGGGGATTTTGCGATTACTGAGACGATCCGTGAACTGGAGCAGGAGATGGCCGCCGCAGCGACCAAGCTGGAGTACGAACGCGCGGCGCTGCTGCGAGATCAGATCCGCGAACTGAAGAAGCGAGCGGGGCTGAATGCGGATGATTCGGGGGCGCTGCCGGCGCAGAGGAAGAACGTGGTGTATGCGAAGCCGAAGCGTGGGGGCAAGAAGGGGAGGTAGGAAGAGGCAGAGATTTTTTGGTTGCAGTGTAACAGTTGTATTGTTACACTAAGAACACCTGAGAATATGCTGCCGTTTTCGATCCAGCTTCAAGATGGGAGTCCGGTCTCTGACCAGATTCTTGGGGCTGTGCGCAAGGCGCTCCTAACAGGGCAGATGCGGGCCGGCGATGCGTTTCCGAGTGTGCGGACGCTGAGCCAGGAGCTGAGGATCAGCCCGACGACGGCGCACAAGGTGGTGCTGCAACTGAAGGACGCGGGCTGGCTCAATTCGAGGCCGGGCATCGGCATGGTGGTGACGGTGCCTGACCAGCCGGATGTGGCGGAGCGGCTGGCGCAGATCACACCGGAATGCCGGTTGCTGCTGAAAGAGGCAGCAGAGCTCAATCTCACGCTGGAACAAGTCATCCAACACCTCAAAAGCCTATGATCACGATCCACGATCTGCATAAACGCTTCCGCAAGACGGAGGCTGTGGCCGGTTTGAGCCTGGAGGTGCCAGAGGGACAGGTGACGGCTTTCCTGGGGCCGAACGGTGCGGGAAAGAGCACGACGATCAAGTGCCTGCTCAATCTGCACCAGCCGGACCGTGGAACGATCACGGTGCTGGGCGGGGATTCGCGGAAGCTGGGACCGGCGCAGTTCACGCAGATTGGCTATGTGTCTGAAAACATGGAGCTGCCGCTCTGGATGACGGTGAAGCAGTTTCTGGATTACTGCCGTCCGCTGTATCCGAACTGGGATGCGGCGTTTGAGAAGCAGCTCATGGGGCAGTTTGACCTGCCTACGGGGACGAAGCTGAAGGATCTCTCCCGCGGCATGCGGATGAAGGCCGCGCTGCTGAGCAGCCTGGCGTATCGTCCGAAGCTGGTGGTGATGGATGAACCCTTCAGCGGGCTGGATCCGCTGGTGCGCGATGAGTTTATCCGGGGGCTGCTGGAGCTGACGGGGCAGGAAGGATGGACGGTGTTTGTGTCGTCGCATGACATCGAAGAAGTGCAGCGGCTGGCGGACCGGGTGGCGATCATCAACCGTGGGAAGCTGGCGCTGGCTGAGACGAGCGACAGCCTGCAGGCGAGGTTTCGTGCGGTGGAGGTGGTGCTACCAGATGATGGTAGAGCGCCGGTGAATCTGCCGGAGGACTGGCTGCATGCGGAGCAGGCGGGGCGGACGCTGCGGTTTACGGCGAGCCGGTTTGGGAATGAGGAAGGGCTGGCGGCAGCGCTGCGGGAGGCGATGCCGGGGGCGGCACATCATGAGGTGCGGGCGATGAGCCTGCGTGAGATCTTTGTGGCGCTGGCGAGAGCTTATCGACTGGAGGGGAAATGAGACATGAACCTGACACTTCATCAGTTTCGCAAAGAATTTCGCTGGCTTTGGCCGCGGTGGGTGCTGCTGCTGACAGTGCTGGTGCTGGACCTGGCGGTGAACCTGGAATGGGTGGTGCCGATGAGGCCGGTGGAACATGGAAGCGAAGGAGCCTGGCTGGTGTCTTATGAGATCCTGATGCGGGTGCTGCTGTGGATGGTGGTGTGGTGGTTCATGCTGAGCGTGCCGCCGGAGGAGAGCGGGAACGACGGGCGTGGCTATGCGCTGACGAGGCCGCTTTCGCGCGTGAGCTACCGGGGGGCGCGGCTGATGGTCTGGGTGGTGCTGGTGATGCTGCCGCTGATGGTGGAGAGCGTGCTCTATTTATGGCTGAGCGGGCGGCCGTTTGAAGAGATGATGCTGGGAGTGGCTGAACGGGCCTGGGCGGCGGGAGCGATGACGCTGTGGGTGCTGCCACTGCCGTTTTTGCTGCATGGCTGGGAGCGGCACGCGGTGATTGTGCTGGTGGTCGTGTCGATGGAGTCCTGGATGTATTCCCTGATGCGCGTGCTTTTTAGAGAGCTGCACTGGCTGTACGAGCCACCGCAGCTGACGATGGAATACGGGCGAACGGTGCAGGCGGCCTGGCTGGTGGGCCTGCTGATGCCGGTGGTGGTGATGTGGCACAAGCGGAGGCCGCTGGGGATGCTGGCGCGTGTGAGTGTGGTGATGCTATTAGTGATGCTGGAGCTTGGGGTGGCAGCGTCTTCGCTTTTTAGAAGCGCCTACGAGAAACCCAATGAACAAGAGCAGATTCGGAAGCTGGCGGCGGGGCGGGAGGTGGTGATTCCAAAGCGTGACCGGCATTTTGGCCAGGGAGATGCAAAGCCGGGCGGGAAGTATCTCTCCTTTGAAGCGAATGCACGCTTGAAGAGCATGCCGGAGGAGTATGTGCCGCACTGGAGGGCAACATCCATTGTGATGACGCAGAACGGACAGGTGCTGCCGACGCCTGCGGAGCCTGAGAACAGATGGATGCGGCTGCCTTTTTATGCCGCAGGCTACCTGTGCCACAACTACCCGATGGCAGGTGCGTTTCCCGGGAGCAAGCCGGAAGGCCTGCTCACCATGGGAATGAACCCTGCTGTGACCAATACGCTGCTACGACTGCCACAGCCCATGCATCTGGACGAGGCAGTGAATGCGAATTTATCTCTAAAGGCGGAGTGGATGCGGGTACAACGGCTGGGAGAAGTGCCGCTGCAAGCCGGGGCCAAGTACAGAGGGGCTCACTTCGAAATCGAGCTGCTGAAGGTGATGCCCCATGACAACGGGCGTGGAGAGCGGACTGAGGGGTGTGTGACGGTGGTGTATCGCCTGTCAGCGCGGAGCTTTGAGTGGCAGAACGACCTGCTGCCGCTGTTTCCCCATGCGTGCCTGTTTTCACCTGAGAACCGCTATCTGTGGCAGTTTACCGTCAGCTCCGGTGCTGAGCAGATGCGTGGTGCGGGTCTGGGCTGGTGCCACATGATCCAGCAGCAGACGTTTCAGCAGGTGCTGGAAACGGGCACGGGGGTGACGGAGGCGAATCTGGCTGAGCAGCGGCTGGTGGTGCTGAAGCCTGAGTATCTGGGAAGCTCGGAGCATGAGATGGAGATGAAGGATCTCAAAATCGACGATTACCTGGTGAAGGGCGGAGGCTGGCCGAGAACCGAGCCTTCGACTGAGCCGGGCAATCCACGGGTGGCTTTTCTGAAGCAGGTGCGCAGCCTGCCACGCCCTGCCGATGATGCCGCCAGCGCAGAGGTGGCGCGCTATGTGGCGGCGGTGTATGAGGCGTCTCATGTGTATGAAGAGCGCTGGCATCGCGGCAATGATGGAGAACTGAAATGGCCGGGGAATGACCGGGAGGTGTGGCAGGTGCTGGCCCCGTTTTTTGTGAGGCATGCGGACGTGTTCCGGGCAGCGCTGGTGCATGACAACGCAGATCTGACCCAGGGTGTGCTGAATGAAGCGGTGCTGCAGGCCGGGATACCGGGGGTGAGACGGTCGGAAAAAACGGGGATGGCGATGTATGAGCGTGAGGTGCCGGTGACGGGCAAGCCGGGGCAGGTGCGAAAGCGAGTGATGGAGACGCTGTGGCTGGTCAACTGGCGTCCTGACGACCTGGATGTGTATATGGCTGCGATCCGGCAGCGCTCGGATGAGCCGCTGTGGCCGCTGATGGATGACAAGCCGCGGAGCACGGAGGAGGTGCTGGCGGGGTATGCAAAGGATTTTGACTGCGGGGATCTGCGCTGGCTGATGAGGCAGCCAGATCTGAAAATCCGCGAGAAGGCGGAACGGCTGACCCGGGAGGCGTATGCCCAACTGCCCAAGGTGGCACGGCTGGAACGCGGCTATGAGCGCCCGCTGCATGCCGCAGTAGCGCTGGGGATGCCGGAGGCGCTGGACTGGCTGCTGCGAGCGGTGGCGATGCGTGAGGATGACCAGGCTTTAGGAGCAATGATGCAGCACCATGCGATGTTTGCGTCTCTGAACCAGGGGCGGCCCAACCTGAAGACGCTGCAGCAATTTGTGCAGGATGCCAGGAGCCACAGAGCGAAGGACTACCACTACGATGCGGAGAAGATGATCTGGGAACTGCTGCCTGAACGACCATGAAACTGATGCACCCAACTTCCTTTGTTTTTCGAGTGTGGCATCAGATGGTGCAGGAATGGCGTGCGCAGTGGCTGCTGGTGCTGGCATGGCTGGCGGTGGTGGTGACTGACTGCTGGCAGTCGATGCAGGATGAAAGACCGGAGATAGCGATGCCGGGATTTCTGCCGGGGCTGCTGGCGCTGACCGTGATCGTCAGGAGCGTGCGTGCAGACGGGCCGGGAAACACGGAAGCGGGCGCCCATGTGCGGCCGCTGGGACGCGGGGCAGTGTGGATGGCGAAGGTGGTGTTTTTCAAAGTGACGCTGCTGCTGCCGTGGCTGACGAGCGACTGGGTGCAGTGCCACGGACATGGCTACGGAGCGGCCGAGTGGCTGGCGGAGAGCGCCGGGACCGCGCTGCCTGCGCTTTATGTGGGGGGGTGCGCGGCGCTGATCGCGAGCTGGAGCGGCCCCGTGTGGAGAAACATGCTGGGGGGCCTGGTGTGCATCGTGCTGCTGGAGATAGCGACGTGGATGTGGGGGACGGTATGGCGGGGTGCGGAGAATGTGTGTGTGCTGGCGGTGGGGCGCTTCATTTTGATCCTGACGCTCGTCTGCGCCTGGTGGCAGGTGACGCTGAGACGGAGAGCTTGTATGACGCTGACGGCGGGCTGCGTGGCAGCGCTGCTGACGACCGGAATGGGAAACTGGAACTGGTGTGCCCGGCCCGAGATGCGGTATGAAGATGCGAAGCTGGCGCTGCATATTGGTAAACGGCCAGATAGCGGGGCGCAGGAGCTGTGGAAAGGGGTGCATGTGACGGGCCTGCCTGCGGATCATGTGGCTTCTGTGGCGGCCTTTGCTCCAGTGGGAGAGGGGTGGCCGCCGGAGACGGCCTTTTCAGGCTACACACAGGTGTCAGGTGGAGAGACAGCAAAGGTGCAGATGCGTCAACGCTGGATGGTGATGGCGCACACGCAGGCGCTGGTGCCGCACTACCCAAGCGGAGAGCTGTGGAGAGGCCATGCGGATGATGTGCGCGTGGAGGAGCTGCAAAAGATCGTGAGCGGCGCGGCGCCCGGGCCGTGGCGGCTGCGGCTGGCGGTGCAGAGAATGAAGCGTGTAACAACCATGCCGCTGCGTGTGGCGATGAGTCAGGAGCAGCGGATTGTGCTGGAGGCCGGACGCAGGCTGGATTTTCAGATGAGCGAGCGTGATCACGACAGCGAGATGCAATTCAGGTCGATGCTGCGACGGAGAATCCCCCTGCTGGCAGCTGCGGGTCAGCAGGAGGCGCTGCGAGTGGCGGGCAGGGTTCCAGAAGAGAATTTTCTGCTGCTGCTGCATTCTCCTGGGATCCGCGAGGTGAACACTGCCTGCGAAGGAGAGCTCCGTGACTCTTCAGGCGGCGGGCAGTACCATCGGGTGAACAAACGGGAGGGGCACTTTCATTTTACGCATCCACGCGCGCAGATGGACATCGCGGGGCTGAAATTTGATGAATGGGTGGACGGGACGATGCTGGATGTGTGGTGGACGGAGGAACGCGGGGTGGTGGATCTGGAGGTGAGCGGGGAGGAGCTGCTGCGGGTGGTGAAGGGTGGTGAATGAGGAGCCGTGGTGAGGTGAGGCAAAGTGAGATGTGGAAACTGAAAACTGGGAACTGAAAAACTGAGCCTTGCAAGCTGGCCTGAGGCAGCGGGCGTGAATCTCGGCGTGAAGAATGCGGTTTCAGCGTCGTTTCACCATTCTATGATGAAACGACGCGCCTTTATTCTCGCCTGTGGTTCGACTGCTTTTGCCGCTGGTGGTGGTGGGAGACTGAAGATTGGGCAGATCGGGACGGAGCATGCGCATGCGTCGGGGAAGATGGCTGCGATGAGGTCGCTGACGGATCTTTGGGAGGTGGTGGGCGTGGCGGGCGCGAAGGGCTACGAGGGCGTGCCGTCTTTGACAGATGAGAAGCTGCTGGGAATGCCGGATTTGAACGCGGTGGCGGTGGAGACGCGGATTGAAGATTCCTGCGCGACGGCGCTGCGTTGTATCGAGGCAGGGAAGCATGTGCATCTGGACAAGCCAGGGGCGCTGAAGCATGAGGAATTCAAGACGATGAGGCTGGAGGCGGAGAAGCGCGGGCTGACGGTGCAGATGGGCTACATGCTGCGCTACAATCCGGCGTTTGTGCTGCTTTTCCAGGCGGTGCGTGAAGGGTGGCTGGGAGAGATTACCGAGATCGACGCGGCGATGGGGAAGTTGGGAGATGCGAAACAGCGTGGGATTTTGGGGGCGCTGCCGGGCGGCGGGCTGTTTGAGCTGGGCTGCCATGTGATCGATGCGGTGATGACGATCCTGGGCAAGCCGCAGGCGGTGACTGCTTTTTCAACGCCGACGCGGGATGATGGCGTGAAGGACAACCAGATGGCGGTGCTGCAGTATGGGAAGGCGACGGCGGTGGTGCGGGTGAATCATGTGGATCCGTTTGGCGGGCCGCGCCGGAGGTTTAACGTGACGGGGACGGAGGGGACGTTTGAGATCGTGCCGATGGAGAGCGGGAGGGTGAATCTGTCGCTGACGAAGGCGCGAGGGAGCTACAAGAAGGGGATGCAGTCGTTTCAACTGGAGGTGCCGAAGGACCGGTATGCGGGGGAGTTTACGGATCTGGCGGCGGTGGTGAGAGGCGAGAAGAAGCTGGCGTGGGATGCGGCGCATGACATCAGCGTGCATGAGACGGTGATGAGGGCGGCGGGGGTGTGGCAATAGTGAGGGTGTTTCTTTCCGCGAAGAAAGTAATCTTTGCAGGCAAGAGTGCCTGCATCACTTTGCTATAGTGCGTGGCTGCGCCAAATGCTGCTCTCGAGTGTCTCGTGGCGGTCGCGTGCTCAATGGGCTGGTAGATAGATCAATGGCTCCCGCTTTTGGAGGTTTGGTGGTGTTCGTGCACAGTGATGCACGGCGAAAGCGGTAGCTGCGTTCGTGCCTCACTTCGCGACCGCAGTCCAAAGGGAGAGCGTTCCTGGCTGGTGCGGTGGCGGTGGGGCTTTGCGGGGCCGCTGGTTGCGGGCAGGAGTGCCCGCATCACTTTTACTGGGTGGCGAACTTGGTGAGGAGACCGCGTTTGCGGGTGAGGTTGAGGACCCAGACGAAAAGCCAGCCGGCGAGGCCGAGGTAGACGAGATTCAGACCTGCGGAGAGCCAGAGGTAGTTCCAGTTCATGGTGCCGGATTTCATGACCGAACGCATGCCTTCAAAAATGTAGGTGGGTGGGAAGCACCAGGCGATGGGCTGCGACCAGGCGGGCATGTTTTCGACCGGGTAGAAAACGGCGACAACAGGCTGGAAGAAGAAGGGGATGGCCCAGGCAAGAGATTCGACGGCCAGGCCCCAGCGAAGGATGAGGGCGGTGGAGATCATGCCGAGCGCCCAGCCAAAGAGCATGAGGTTTGCAAAAAACGGGGCAAGCCACCAGCTCAACTGAAAGACATTGAAGGCGTAACCGAGCCACGAAATGAGGCTGAGCACGACGACCGTGATGAGGATGCGCATCACGCCGACGATAAAGGTGGCGCTGATGTACTCCAAAGAGCGGACGGGAGCGACGAAGACATTCAGGAGATTTCGTGTCCAGACGTCTTCAAGGAAGGAGATGGCGACGCCCTGCTGGGCGCGGAACATGATGTCCCAGAGGATCATGCCGCCCAGGAAAAAGAGGACATAGCTGCCGAACTCGGGGTTGGTGTTCTTCTGGATGAAGACGGTGACGTTTCCCCAGACGACGAGATCGACCACGGGCCAGAAGGCCAGCTCGACGAGGCGCATGGGACTGCGGGTGTAGAGGAAGAGGTAGCGCATCACGAGGGCGCTGATGATGCGGAGATTCATAGGGCTTCTTCTTTTTTGGGTTCGTCGAGGATTTCGCCGTCGCGGGCGATTTTGATGAAGACATCCTCCAGGTTGTTGCTGCTGGACCTGGACATGATTTCGGTGGGGGTGCCTTCGCAGACGATCTTTCCTTTGTGGAGGAAGATGACGCGGTCACAGACCTCCTCGATGTCGCGCATGTTGTGGGAGGTGTAGAGGATGGCGATGTGGCGCTCGCGCTGGACCTTGCGGATGACTTTGCGGACCTTGTCGGCGATGTCGGGGTCGAGGCTGGCGGTGGGCTCGTCGAGCATCAGAAGCTCGGGGTCGTTGAGGAAGGCTTTGACGAGATTGACGCGGGTGGATTCGCCGGCGGAGAGCTGGCCGGTGACGCGTTTGCCGAGGTGGGAGATTTCGAGGAGCTCCATGAGCTCTGCGATTTTCTTCTTCGGGTTGGGCACGCCGTAGATGCGGGCAAAGACGCTGAGGTTTTGCCAGACAAGGAGGTTGCCGGGGAGGGCGGTGTAGGCGGAGGAGAAATTGGAACGCTGGAGGATCTGAATGCGGTGAGACTGCAGGGGCAGGCCGAAGGCATTGAGCTCGCCAGAGGTCGGCAGGGTGAGGCCGAGCAGGCAGTTCATGGCCGTGGTCTTGCCAGCGCCGTTGGCACCGAGGAGACCGAGGACCTCGCCGCGATGGAGCTGGAAGCTGAAGCGGTCGAGCGCCTTGACGCCGTCGAACTCACGGGTGAGTTCGCGGGCTTCGAGGATGACTTCGCGGGAGTCGGTGGCTGGGGCGGACATGCGCGGTTGGGGAAAGACGGAATGATTTACACCGCAGAGATTGGAAAAACGCAGAGATCTGAGTTTTGAGTATTTTTCTCTGCGGTTTTTTCCACTGCGGTATGGCTCAGTGGGTTCTTAAAGGTACTTCTCAATGGGGAGCTTGCCGTTGGAGGCGCAGATGAACATGGTGCCGGGCTTGGTGGTGCTGGGCTTGAGCATGACTTTGCCGCCGCCCATTTCGACCATGAGCTGTCCGGCAGCGATGTCCCAGAGGCTGATCTGTTCTTCGACGTAGGCATCGAGGCGGCCGGTGGCGATGTAGGCCATGGCGAGGGCGGCGCTGCCGAGCATGCGGGTTTTGCGGACTTCGTAGGCGATGCGCTTGTAGCGCTCGAAGCCGAGATCGAGGGCCTCCTTGCTCTTGGAGAAGCCGACGGTGACGACGGCTTCGGCCATCTGGGCGCGGGGGCTGACTGCGATGGTTTTGCCATTGAGCTGAGGCTTTTCTCCGCGCACGACGGTCCAGGTTTCTTTCTGGGTGGGGTCGAAGATGACGCCGATGAGGAGCTCTTTGGATTCGCGTTTGCGGGCGGCGATGGAGACGCAGAAGTGGGGGATGCCGAAGAAGTAGTTCACGGTGCCGTCGATGGGATCGACGATCCACTCGACATCGCCGTTGCCGCCGGTTTCGCCGCCTTCCTCGCCGAGGATGGCGTGGTCGGGGAAGCGGGCGAGAATCATGTCGGTGATGAGCTGCTGGGAGCGGACATCGAGCTCGAGCTTGATATCGTGGCGCTGCATTTCGTTGACGGTGAGTTCGGAGCCGAAGTTTTCCAGGATGAGTTTGCCGGCGGCGTGTGCGGCTTCGGTGGCGGTGGCGAGGAGTTCTTTCACTGGGCTAGTTGCTGGATGCTTGATGCTAGATTCTGGATGAAATGATGTGGATCAATTCATGCGCGAGGGCGGTTTTTGACTGCCGGGGGAGGGCGGTCGTCTGGCCGTCAGGGAAGCAGAGGGTGACTGCGTTTTCTGTGCTGTCAAACCCGATACCTGATTGGGATACGTCGTTGGCGATGATGAGGTCGCAGCCTTTGCGCTGGAGCTTGTCCTGGGCGTGGGCGACGAGATTTTCAGTTTCAGCGGCGAAGCCGACGAGGAAGCCTTGGAAGCCGAACTGGGAGCGGACCGAGCCGAGGATGTCTTCGGTGCGTTCGAGCTGGAGAGTCAGGGTGTCGGCGGTCTTTTTGATTTTTTGCGAGGCGGTCTGGGCGGGGCGGTAGTCGGCGACGGCGGCGCTAAAGATGGCGGTGTGGCAGCCGAGGAGGTGGCTGCGGACGGCGTCGTACATTTCGCGGGCGGTTTCGATGCGGATGAGCTGGACGCCGGAAGGAGGGGGAATGGTGACGGGGCCGGAGATGAGGATGACCTCATGGCCAGTGGCGAGGGCGGCCTCGGCGAGGGCGTAGCCCATGCGGCCGGAGGAGCGGTTTGAGAGGAAGCGCACGGGGTCGATGGGCTCGCGGGTGGGGCCGGCGGTGATGAGGAGGCGCATGGGGAGAAGGGAGGGCTGATTTTACACCGCAGAGATTGGAAAAACGCAGAGGTTTGATGGGAGATTCAGACCGGAATGGCTAAAGCCGTGACTGCAATACGTGCACTGGGATTGTCGAGAGGAGATGTGTGGGATGGATGTTTCTACCAAGCTGATGATGAGGTGTCTTGGGCCTCCAGACTCCGGGAGGAGGAGTAGGAGTAAGAGGAGGAGGAAGATTGAGAGGGCGGTTAGCCACCAGGCACTGTGAGCGGCTTGCCGTTGTCTTTGGGGCCGAGCTTGATGAAGTAAGGGACGGCGCGGCGGGCCCAGTCTTCGGCATCGGGGAAACCGCCTGCACTGGAGCCGAAGGTGCTGCGGAGCATGTCGGTGTCGATGATGCCTGGGTTCATGGGAATGACGGCGACCTTGCCGCCGGTGTCCTGGGCGGTGGCCATGGAGAGGCCTTCGATGGCGTACTTGGTGGCGCAGTAGGGGGCGACGTCGGAAGCGGTGCAGCGGCCCCAGCCGGAGGAGAAATTGACGATGACGCCGCTGCCGCGCTTGAGCATGGCGGGGAGGAGGTGGCGCATCATGGCGGCGGGGCCTTTGATGTTGATGTCGATGATGCGGCTGAAGTCCTCGGCGCTGGTTTCCCAGAGGGGGGCGTTGGGGTTGATGATGGCGGCGTTGTTGAGGACGAGGTCGGGTGCGCCGGAGTGCTTGAGGATGGCGGCGCAGAAGGCGGCGATGTCGGATTCGTGGGAGACATCGCAGGTCTGAAAGAGGTGGGGTGCGGGGAAGGTGCGTGCGAGGTCGGCGATTTGGGCGGCGTTGCGGCCGCAGCCGATGACGTTCCATCCGGCTTTGACGAAGAGGGGGACCATGGCGCGGCCGAGTCCGCGGGTGCAGCCGGTGATGACGACGGTTTTGGGGTTCATGCGAACCCACCGTTACTTCTCGTCGGCGGAAGGATCAAAGGGCTTGTTGAAGGGCGGGCCGCGTTCGCCGTCGTAGGTTTCGCGGAGGTATTCGTCGCCTTCGCTTTTTGCGCGACGGATGTTTTTCGGAGCAACGAGATTCCCAATCCGGCGGCGCTCGGCGCGGCCGGCCTGCCACTGCTCCCAGGTCCAGGTACGCTCTGGGCTGGATTTGAGTTTGGAGGGGGTCATACAGAGAGATTAGCTCAGGGCTTGGATTTTTCTAGTTCTGCTTCGACCTCTGCGCGCACGGCATTGAACTCAGCGGTGCAATTGAATTTTGAACAAGCAGCCACTCGTTCTGCTTCCTGCCAGTCGATAGGGATGCGCCCCGATACAACGGCCGACATCAGTTTTTTAGCACATCCGTCGTCTTTCTCGTCATAGCGATTGCAATATTTCCTGGCAGCGTAAACGCGCTCGACCAATGCATCCTCCACAGGGATCAATCTCACTTCTCCGTGGGGTGTGTAGAAACGGGAAAATTCTTTGTCTGCACGATAGTCAATCTCTCCCAGCAGATCGATCCAAAGGCCTTCGACGGTCCAGCTCTTGTTGGCACCGTGACATTTAATGCCGGGGATCTGGCGCATGATTTCACCGCGCTCATCGATGCTGGGCTGCGGCCAGCCGGTCCAGCAGATGTCGGTGTCTCCGGACATGTAAGCACCATCAGTGTAGAATTCGATGGCGGAACCGCCGACGACCACGGGTTCGAAGCCACGCTCGCGGAAGAGTTCGGAGACGAGCCCGGCGAGGAGGAGGGACTTGGAGTTTAAGTCGGTCTCCTGTCGCACGAGGCTGAGTGCGTCGGCGATTTCGGCTGTGGTCATGGCTTCGGCTATTGTCGTTCTTTGAATCCCATCATGACTGCGATGTCGAAATCGTCAGGAGTCGGGATGTGTTTTGGGCGGCATATCAGGGGTTCCCACCAGTAGTTGACGTCGGCAGACATGGAGTGAAGCCACAGATCACGCACGCCGGGTATTGGGCGTTCGGGGGCAAAGCGAAGGCGGTTCTGAGTTCCCCAGGTCACCTTTAGGTTGGCAATTTCCCAGGCGATTGCTCCCACGGAGATGCGGTCATCGGAGAATTTCAACGTTGTGCCGCCAGCATTCACGATTCGGGAGGTTTGATCCAAACGCAAAAAGCGAACGGGTTTGCCATCGGTGCCATCAAAGGCCGTGATTTGGGATGCGCATTTTTTACGCCCCATATCGACGAGGCGTCCCAGGGTTGGACACTCAACGTAGCGGATGACTCTAACCGGATATTTTTTTGGCTTGGTCTCGGGCGCATTTGCTTGTGCTTCCTCCATCATTCCCATGCCCCACTTTTGGAATCTTTTTTCTCGGCGGCGGTCGGCAGCGATCTGTTTTTTTGACCATTGCGCCCGTTCGCATTTATCACTGCAACACCCTGGCATCGTGGCATCCGGGGAATGCAAGGAGCGGTCGCATTCAGGAAAGGTGCAACGCCAGAACTTGAGGATGCTTTTGCGGCCGTCCGCAATTTGCTTCATTTCATCAAGGGTAACCTTGAGATACAGGTCAGTGTCAAAATCATATCCTCCGCGGTACGTGAACTCGTAGCTGCCCGGGGTCTCAGAAGACTTTTTGCCGAAAACGCCATCGCCTTCGTATGGATAGGCACAGTGTTTAGGGGCCTGTGGTTTGCCTTTGAGAACCTTGGGAAGGATGCAGGCGAAAAACTTCCTCAGATAATCGGGCGCGTGAATGAGATATTCAGCCCGATGTTTGAGCAGCACCTTTTGATTCAGCTTCATGACGCATGTACATGAAGTGAACAAGCAAGATCAAGTGACCTCTCTGTAAGAGATCAAATTTTCGCCTTCTCCACTTCGTCCCATGGGATCTCGGAGAGTTCGGCGTTGGGGTTGCGGCGTTCGAAGTAGTTGATGGCCCACTGGTCGCTGAAGAAGACGACCCAGCGTTCTTCGCTGTCCTGGGCGGTGGCGACACCGCTGGGGATGTCGAAGTCTTCGATGGCGCCGCCGTCTTTGGTGCGGACCCAGCGGAGGACGGTGTAGGGGGCGTTTTCGAGGCGGCTCTGGGCGTTGTATTCGCTCTCCAGGCGGAACTGCACGACTTCAAACTGGAGGGGGCCGACGGCACCGAGGAGCGGCACGCGCTGTCCGGCGTGGGGCTGGATGAACTGCTGAACGACGCCTTCGCTGAGGAGCTGCTCGAGGCCGTCGCGGAAGCGCTTGTAGTGCGCGGTGCTGGGGTTGTGCAGGTAGGCGAAGACTTCGGGGGCGAAGCGGGGGATTTCGTCGAACTTGAGCTTGGGGTCGGTGGCGAGGGTGTCGCCGATGCCGAAGCCGTGATTGCCGACGATGCCGACGACGTCGCCCGCGTAGGCTTCATTTACGGTTTCGCGATCCTGGGCGAAGAGCTTTTGGGAGTTGGCGAGACGGACGAGTTTGCCGGTGCGGGTGTGGGTGACCTGCATGTCGCGCTCGAACTTGCCGCTGACGATGCGCACGAAGCTCATGCGGTCACGGTGGCGGGGGTCCATGTTGGCCTGGATCTTGAAGACGAAGCCGGAGAAGCCTTCGGCGGTGGGCTCGATGACGCGGCCATCGGCGGCCATGCGAGCTTCGGGCGGCGGGGCGAGTTCGAGGAAGCCGTCGAGGAGCATTTGCACACCGAAGTTGTTGCTGGCGCTGCCGAAGAAGACGGGGGTGAGCTCGCCGCGGTCGATCTTGGTGCGGTCGTAAGCGTGGCCTGCACCGTCGAGCATTTCGAGCTCCATCTTGGCCTGCTCCAGAGCTTCTGGGACGGTGTGCTGGGCGACGAAGTCGTCATCGAGGCCGCCGACTTTTTCGGGGGCGCGGTAGGCACCGTGCACGGTGCGCTCAAAGAGATGGACGTCCTTTTTGCGGCGATCATAGACGCCACGGAACTGCTGGCCGAGGCCGAGCGGCCAGTTGATGGCGCAGGCACCGATGCCGAGAACGGTTTCGAGTTCGTCGAGAAGGGTCAGGGGCTCGCGCGCGGGGCGGTCGAGCTTGTTCATGAAGGTGAAGATGGGGACGCCACGGCGGCGGCAGACTTCGAAGAGCTTGCGGGTCTGGGCCTCGATGCCTTTACCGGCATCGACGACCATGATGGCGGCATCCACGGCGGTGAGGACGCGGTAGGTGTCTTCGGAGAAGTCCTTGTGACCGGGGGTGTCGAGCAGGTTTACGACGCTGTCCTTGTACTCGAACTGGAGGACGGTGGAGCTGACGGAGATGCCGCGCTGCTTTTCCAGCTCCATCCAGTCGGAGGTGGTGGCGCGCTGATTTTTGCGCGCAGTGACGGAGCCCGCGAGCGCGACCGCGCCGCCGTAGAGCAGGAGCTTTTCGGTGAGGGTCGTTTTACCGGCGTCCGGGTGCGAGATGATCGCGAAAGAGCGACGGCGGGCGATTTGGGCTTCGTGGGGCATGGGGCAGCAAGGGGGGAGTGTCCATGCCGCAAGGAGGGGTGGGTTTCAAATGACGAATGACGAAATCCGAATGACGAATCCCGAAGGCTTGGCCGAAGATTCCGCAGATTATTACCGTTCCTGTCCGCCGCGTCGATGTTTCTTAGGCGGGCGGAGAACTGCATTTTTGCCCCATGAATTTCCACTCAATCATTCGCTGCCAGTCAGGGCTGCCTCGTGTCCTTTTTTCAATCCTGGGAGTGATGGTTTGGGGTGAGGGAGCAGCAGGTGCGGAAGATGCGGTGGCCATCGGGTCACGACGTGAGCTGTTTGTGGACCGCCTGCTGGTGGGAGAGCTGAAAAACACGGCGCTGAAGCTGCATGAGCCCCAGCTGATGCCGCCGGTGACACAGCCACGGCCGAATGGCCATTACGCCACGGTGCTGCGAGCGCCGGACAAGTTTCAATTTTACTACCGGGGTGACAAAGACCCCAAGGTGACGTGGAAGAACCAAGGCATCGAAGCTTATCACGATGGTGAAGTGACTCTGTATGCCGAGAGTGCGGATGGCATTCACTGGACGCTGCCGAAGCTGGGCCTGCATGAGCATCCTGCCTTTCCTGAGGGCAACATCGTTCTGATGAACGAGTTCATGGTGAACCATAACTTCACGCCGTTTATCGACACCCGGCCTGGTGTGCCTGCCGCTGAGAAATACAAGGCGCTGGGTGGTCTGGCCTATCAGCCGCAGCAGCAGGCGGTGCGTGAGAAGCGTGGCCCCGGAGGCCTGAAAGCGTATGTCTCACCCGATGGCATCCACTGGAAAAAGCTGCGCGACGAGCCTGTGATTCCGGAGGAATGGGGCAAGTACTTTGACTCGCAGAACTACGCCTTTTGGAGCGAGGCCGAGCAATGTTATGTCTGCTATTTCCGCCGCTTTATTGGTGGATTGCGTGGCATCGCCCGAACCACCTCGAAGGATTTTATTCACTGGACGCCGTATGTTGAAATGAAGGCCAATCTGCCGGGAGAGCATCTCTACACCGCGTGCACGCAGCCCTATTTCAGGGCACCCCACCTTTACCTGGCGCTGCCCACCCGTTTCATGGAGAAGCGGGGTGCGGCCACGGATGTTCTTTTTATGAGCACGCGGGGCGGGGAGGTGTATGACCGCCTTTTCACACAGAGCCTGATCCGCCCCGGACTGAGCAAGGAGGGCTGGGCCAACCGGGCGAACTACGCGGCGATCGGCATTCATCAGACGGGTGACACGGAGCTGTCCTTGTTTCTCACCAATGGCAGGCGTTATACCCTGCGGCTGGATGGGTTTGTCTCGGTGAATGCGCCGCTGGAAGGTGGCGAGTTCATCACCCGGCCGCTGACATTTGATGGCAACGAACTGACGATCAACTACGCGACGAGCGCTGCAGGACAGATGCAGGTGGAGATTCAGGATGCGCAAGGCAGGCCGGTGCCTGGCTTCGCTTTGGAAGAGTGTGATCCCATCTACGGAGACCACATCTCCCGCGTGGTGACGTGGAAGAAGGAGAGCGATGTGTCCAAGCTGAAGGGCACGGTGATCAAGCTGAGGTTTGTGATGTCTGACGCCGACCTCTTTGCTTTGAAGTTTGAGTGAGCTCCGTCGAGTCGCAGGTGATGGAAGCGATGTGTTCGATCAGAACCAGTGGGGGATGAAGCGGCTGAAGTTGGAGGTGATGAGGGAGGTGTCTTCGCGGATGCCGATGCCGGCGGGTTCGCCACCGATGATCCAGGAGCCGATGACGGGGTGGTTTCCTGAGAAGGTGACTTCAGGGTGCAGCGCCTGATAGACCTTGGGCTGGCGGCTCCAGGGGCCGTCGGTGGTTTCGAGGAGGTCGCCGTTTTGGACGATGCGCACGTTGGTGCCTTCACGGCTGAAGTAGGGCTTTTCGACGTGGCTGGGCATGCCGTCTGGAGTGAAGGAGGCGCGGAGGAGATTGGGGTGGCCCTCAAACATCTCCCAGAGGAGGACGAGGAAGGCTTTGTTGCTCCAGAGCATTTTCCAGACGGGCTCGATGAAGCGCTGGCAGCGGCCGGGGAGATGGCAGGAGAAATCCTCCAGCCACATCCACTCCCAGGGGTAGAGCTTGAAGAGCAGATCCATGGGACGGTCCTGCTGGTCCACGAAGCTCTGGATGCCTGCATTCCAGCCGAGGTCTTCGACGGCGAGATCGAGGGTGGTCTTGCCTGACTGGCGGCAGGTGTCGATGAGGTAGAGCAGGGTGCGCCAGTCCTCCTCGGAGTCGCGCTGGGCGCAGAAGTGAATCTGCTGCTGCGGCCAGGATGGCCAGGCGGCGAGGAGTTTTTCGTGGATGGAATTGAACTGATCTGCGTGAGGCCGTGTCTGCTGGAGCCACTGCCACTGGACGACTGAGGCCTCGAGAAGGCTGGTGGGGGTGTCGGCATTGTACTCGAGCATTTTGGGCTGGCCGGAGCCGTCCCACATGAGGTCAAAGCGGCCGTAGAGGGAGAGGTCGTCGCGCTCCCAGGACTGGATGATCTCCTGCCAGGCCTGGGGGGAGATGGCGAGGCGGTCGCGCCAGTTGTCACGGATGGCGCGCTCGGCAGCGGCGATGCTCATGCGCTGGAGTTCGGCGGTGGCCTGCTCCAGCTGGTCGATCTCGCGGCTGGAGAATCGGTAGTGGGCGGATTCGTCCCAGTAGGGGTGGTCTTCGCTGGTGTGAAAGGAGAGGCCAAGGGCCTCCACCTGGGCCTGCCAGTCGGGGCGGGGGGATTCGGTGATGCGTTGCACGGAAGGGAAGAATTACGAGCCGGAGAACCAGCCGGAGAAGGAGCCGGTTTTGCCAAAGCCACCACGGCTGGTGAAGGCTGAGCGTGTCGCGCTGGCATGGTTGTGAAGCACGCCGCTGTGAGTGGGTGCGCCAGCGGGCTGGGTGGTGTAGTCATTCAGGCCTGTGGCCGAAGTGCTGGGGTGGCCCGAGCCAAACGATGAGTATGGACCTGTGCGAAAGTAGGTGGAGGAGGAGGGATAGACACGCGTGCTGTGATAGCGCGACCACCTGCCGCAGCGGTAGTAGCCCCAGCTGGGATCGTAGTGATCGTAGGGATAGGGGAACCAGCCATTGCAGGGCTGGTGGTAGTAGCCGAGCTGGGGGTCGTAGGCATTGTGAGGCGGGCTCTGGCGAGAGACATCATCCCCGGCCACAAAGGCGGGAAGGCTGGCGCGCATTTCGGGACTGAGGGCCTCAGGTGGCAGCACCTGGGTGCTGTGGACATCGACAGGCTGATGTGAGGGCGTACGGCGGCAGCCGGTGACGCTCAGGCTGACACCGGCGAGGGTCAGCATGATGACTTTGCTTCGTTTCATCGAAAGGGGGTGAATTAACTCGTCATGGCGGCCGCGAGGATGAGCGACACACCGATGATGACGCTGCCTGCGAGGATGGCGGCGGCGACGTTTTTGCGTTCAAAGATCTCGGCATGGAGATCTCCGGGGGTGAGCTTGTCGAAGAGCTTGTAACCAGCCACAGCCATGAGCAGGCCTGCGGCACCGAAGACGACAAAGAGCTCCAGGCCATGGGCGATGGAGTATTCGGCGAGGAAGGGATGAGGGATCAGAGACATGGGCGAGGCGATTGGTTCATGGGTGGCTGCCGGGATGATCCGGCGGGTTTGAGCCTATGAAATAGCCGCAGGCCTGTGGAAGATAAATTACAACGCGTCTGCGTTTTTATCCGTGCATGCGTCTGAGGGATAATGTACGCGCACGAGATAGAGGCCGGCGGCGGGGGCGGTTTGGTTGCTCTGTTTGCCGGTGGGGTCTTTGAGGAGGCTTTCGAACCATTCCTTGGGCTCGCGACCACGGGCCATGTGGATGAGGCTGCCGACGATGAGGCGGACCATTTTATAGAGGAAGCCGTCGCCTTCGACTTCGAGGGTGATGAGGTCTCCCTCCTCGCGCAGCTCGGCGCGGTGGATGGTACGGGTGCTTTTCTCCGGAAGGGTGCGGCGTACGGTCTCGGGCATGTCTCCGCGATTGGCGGAGAGGCGGATGAAGTTGTGAGTGCCTACCAGCTTCTGGCAGCACCAGCGGAGGGCCTCCATGTCGAAGGGGCCGTAGACATGCCAGGCGCGGTCGGCCTCGAAAGGGGAGAACATGCGTGGGCGCCAGATGCGGTAGCGGTAGATTTTTCCGCTGGCATCAAAGCGGGCGTGGAAATTGGGATCTGCCTCCGCCACTTCGAGCACGCGGATGGTGAGGGGCAGGCAGGCATTGAGGGCATGGACCCAGGAGTCTGTGCTCATGCGGACGGTCTCGGGCACGTCGCAGTGGGCCACTTGGGCGAGAGCGTGCACGCCAGCGTCGGTGCGGCCGCTGCCCTGGACATGGGTGATGACGCCAGTGGCTTTGCGGATGGCCTCATTGATTTCATCCTGAATGCCGCCACCGCCTTCCTGGCTCTGCCAGCCTTTCCAAGGCGCGCCGTTGTAGGCGATGGTGAGGCGGAGACGCTTCCAGCCGGGGGGCGGGCCGTGGCGCAGACCGGCCTTACTTTCGGCGTCGCTTCGGCTCATGGGTCCACTCCAGTTCGTAGGCGTCGTCCGGCAGCAGGAAGCCTGCGGGGCCGCGCTGCTGGTTCAGGTATTCCTGCAGAATGACGACGGCGGCGAGCTGATCGACGATCTCGTTGCGCTCTTTTTTGCCGGTGATGCCAGAGCGGGACATGGAGGCCTCCGCCTCGACGGAGGAGAGGCGCTCATCGACGAACTCGATGGGAACGCTGTGCTGCAGCTCCTTGCCGAGGCTGGTGGCGAATTTTTCCACGCGTTCGGCGGCGCTGCCTTTTTCCCCACTCATGCGGAAGGGCATGCCAATGACGATTTTGCCGATGTGCTTATCCTTGACGATGCGGGCGATGGTTCGCTCGGGCTCGTGAGTGGCATCGATGGTCTTAAACGGGCTGGCGACAATCTCGGTCTCGTCGCTGAGGGCGAGACCGATTCGTACGGTGCCGTGGTCGATGGCAAGGATGCGCGGCATGGGACTGGATGCTGGAGCCTGATGCTTGGATCAGCGCAGCTCGTGAGGCAGGCCGTCCACGATCTTTTTGATGTTTTCGGCCTTGCTGCGGGTGGCGACGAGGAGTCCGTCTTTGGAGGCGACGACGATGAGATCCTGCACGCCGATGAGGGCGACGTGCTGGTTGGTCTGGGTGAAGACGATGTTGTTGAGGGTGTCGAGCTCGGAGAGGGCGCAGTTGTGCTGGTTGCCATGCTCGTCGGTCTTGAGGTAGCGGCCGACGCTGGTCCAGTTGCCGACGTCGTCCCAGTCGAAGGTGGACTCGATATTGAGAACGCGAGAAGCGTGCTCCATGAGCGCGTAGTCGATGGAGAGCTTGGGCAGCTTGCCGAACTGCTTTTCCACGGTGGCATTGAAGTCCTTGGAGCCGCGAAGCTCAGAGACGAAGTCTGCCAGCACGGGGCAGTGGCGGCTGAGCTCGCTGAAAATGGCGGGGATGGTCCAGATGAACATGCCGGCGTTCCAGAGGAAATTGCCCTGGCTGATGAAGTGCTCGGCCAGATCGGGGTTGGGCTTTTCACGGAAGCGGGCGACTTCCCAGACGGGCAGGTCATTCAGCCCGCCGATGCTGGCGCGGCGGCCGCGCTCGACATAGCCGTAGCTGGGGCAGGGCCAGGTGGGGGTGATGCCCACGGTGACGAGGCTGCCGCTGTTTTCGGCGGCGAGGGCGGCATTGGAGAGCACGCGCTGGAACTCAGCGTGATTCTGGATGAGATGGTCTGCCGGGAGCACGATCATGGTGGCGGTGGGATCGCGGGAGACAACCCAGCCGACGGCGAGAGCGATGGCGGGTGCGGTGTCGCGCTTTTCAGGCTCGGCGACGATGTTTTCCGCCGGGAGGTCCTTGATGAGTGCGCGCACGGAGGCCTCCTGCTGCTTGTTGGTCAGGATGAGGATGTTTTCCTTGGGCACGAATCCTTCGAGGCGGTCGATGGTGAGCTCGAGCAGGGTCTTTTCGCCAAAGAGCTTGAGGAGCTGTTTGGGCTGGGCATCGCGGCTGATGGGCCAGAAGCGCTGGCCGCTTCCGCCGGCCAGGATGAGGGCATAACGTTTTTTGGATTCGGCTTGGGACATGGGCTGTGGGTTTGAGATCAGTCTTCCATTAGCCGGAAAGCAGGATACGGGCAAATTCCTCTTTGGTGATTCTCTCAGTGAGGTTATGTTGAAGCATGCAAGAAACTCCCTCAGCCCCTGGATATGAAACATATGCGTCACTGATCGCCCCTGCGGCCGCCGGCTGCGCACTGGGCATCCTGTTTGGCCGGGGTATGCGCCGTGGGTCGTCCAATGTGATCGCCCTAACCCTGCTGGCCGCCAGCGCCGCCATCGCGGCCCCGGTGATCACCGAGGTGGTGCAGCGCACGGCGAACCGCCCGGGCAGCGAGCGCGGCAGCCGCCGCCGGCTGGAAGGCATCCGCAATCACGGCATGCCGGATGGGGATGTGGGCGAATTCTTTGCGGACACGCCGGAGCCGTTTGTGGCGAAGCGGTAAGCAAAGCGGTCGTTTTTCTTTGCCGACGGGATGCGTCAAAGTGTGCCGTCAGGCTTGGGGCCCGTTTTTTGCTCTTCGAGCTTCCTCCTCCGCTAAAGCTGCGGAGGACGAAACGGAGGGCGTTTTTTACCACCGGGGGCGGCAAAATGGCGAAGTCGTTTGTTGGCAAATGCGATTCCTGAGCCGGTCTTGAGGTAGCGTTCGAAGTCTTGGGCTTGGTTTCGATCAGAGAAGGCCAGATAGGTTTCGAGAATCCAGGGCTTGTATTGCCTGGTATGGGGGGATTTGCCGGAATTGTGTTCTTTAAGGCGCTGGCGGAGATCTTCGGTGAAGCCTGTGTAAATCTGCGAGGGATGAGATTCACTGCGCAGGAGATACACGTAGAACATGGTTTTCAACCTGGGCTTTGGGGACAGATGAAGGCAAGTCCTTGTAAACTTGGAGGAAGGGGGCGGCCCGTCCTTCGCTCTGCGAGCTACGGAGGGCATTTTTTGCCGCTTAGACGGCAAAAAATGGCGGAGAGGGAGGGATTCGAACCCTCGGTTGCCTTACGACAACGTCTGATTTCGAGTCAGGTGCCTTCAACCACTCAGCCACCTCTCCGGATCATTTCGAGACCGGAGGGTACCGCTTCTGCGGATGAATGCAAGGCTTACAATGCCGTCTCAGAATTGCAGTTGTGTTCGCCAGAGGGTGATGATCTTTAGAAGCGTCATGCAAATTCTCTCTGTTCTCATCGGCCTGGTGTGCGCGGTCCTGCTTGTCCCCGGGCTCATTCCTCTGTTTGGCTGGCTGCAGTGGGCCGTGCTGGCGGGGTGTGTGCTGGGCATTATCTTTGGCTCGTTCTGCCAGCGGAAGATCGGTCTGACGATCAACATCACGGTGGCGCTGGTGGCGGCCTTGAGGCTGTTTCTGGGTGGTGGGGTGGTTTAAACAACGGGTCTGTCGCAGGATGGATGTGGGTGGGCGTTTGATGCATCTCCTGCGCTCCTTCAGAGCGCGGCCTAGAGAGAGAATGACGCGCATTCAAAACCCAGGGCTTGCGCCCTGGGCTGACTCCTGCGGGCCTTTGGCCCACGATACGAGATTGGAAGCAGGTGGATGGATCGCATGGTCAGCTGACTCCTGCGAGAATCATGGCCCACGACACGGGGGCCGGGCGGGCCTGCCAGCCCATGGATGCGCTCGTTCTCTCCAGACCCTGTGCCATTATTTTTGGGCATTCGTGACAGGCAGCTTTACCTTGCCGTGTTTCACGCTGACGTGGGGGCTGTGGGATGAGAGGAAGCGCCAGGGGTAATCCACTGCCTGGCTGATGCCGACGCGGATGTCGGTCACGATTTCGTGGGTGGAGGTGGCTGGCTGCACGAGACCGCAGCCTGAGGGGCGGCCTTTGCCGGTCATGGGCAGGCCGTGATGGGTTCCGTCGATGGCGAGGGCCTGGGCGAGCTTGCCGGGGCCGGAGCAGAGCTCGTGCAGTTTTTCGCGGTGGCGGCGCTGCTGCATTTGGGGGATGCCACGGGTGGGAGCGAGAGCACGGATGAGGATGAGGCCGTCCCGGGAACCGCCTTTGACGAGGAGGTTGAAGAGCCAGTACATGCCGTAGTTGAAATAAACGTAGGCGGCGCCGGGCGGATGGGTTTTGACGAACTCGCGTGCGCTGGGACGGGTGGCGGTGTGGCAGGCGGGATCTCCCTCCACGGTGTAGGCCTCGGTTTCGACGATGGTGCCAGCACAGCCGCGCCAGACGAGCTCGACGCCGATGAGGTCGCGTGAGACGGTGAGGACGTCGCGCTGGAAGAAGGATGTGCCGAGATAGGGCATGCCGGGATCACTTGCTGCGGAAGCAGGAGCCGACGCCGCAGGTGGCGCATGAGTTCAGGGGCGTGGCAGGGGAAGGGGTGGCTGGCGCGATGGGGCCAGGGGGCAGCTTTTCGGAGCAACGAATGCGCACCCGAAGCTGAGTGTCTGTCACCGCGACCTCCATACGCCAGGGCAGGCGAGCACGCACACGGAGGTCGACGTAGTTCCAGAAGACCGTGGCATCCCGTCCGATGCGAGCGAGGGAGCCGACGGAGGAATTGGTGTGGGCGTGGCGTTCGACGATCTCCAGCCCGGCCTCGAGTGAGGCATTGTAAATGGCACCGGAGAGCTGACAGAGGCCGCCACCAATCTGCGGGATGAGGCAGCCTTCGCGAAGTTCGCGACCTTCAGCGTAGCCTTTGCGGCGGGTGATACGGCCGAGATGCATCCAGAAGCTCCACACCTCACCTGCTGGGACCTCAACACCGTTGAGCATGGACGAGGCCACGCGCAGGTTTTGGACTTTGCCCTCCTGAAGTTCTTTTTCGCGAGCGGAAGTGTACTCTCCGCGCCGGAGATCCGACTGCCACTGCGCTACGACGGGCAGCCCCGCCAGCGCGTGGGTCTTTGCGTGCGTTCGTATGCCGTCGTGTTGATTTTTGATGCCACGCCTTAGCTGGTGTGCTTTTGCCTTGGCCAGGAAGAGCAGCGCGGACCAGCGCGTGGGCTCAGGATGGGCATGCAGAGGCGGATGGGCGGCTGCGGCATTCATGTGCACAGCTTCTCACAAACCGGTCGGATGATCCACAAATTCCCAGGGGATGCCGAATTTGGATTCGATGTGGGCGGAGAGGGCTTTAACGCCGAAGGTCTCGGTGGCGTAGTGGCCGCCGTAGATGAGATTGATGCCGATCTCCTCGGCGAGGGTGTAGCTCCAGTGGGGGCCTTCGCCGGTGATGAAGGTGTCGATGCCGGCCTTGGCGACGGTGGCGACTTCGGAGCCTGCGCCGCCGGTCATGATGCCGATTTTGCGGCAGGTGGCGGGGCCGCCGGGGCAGAGGTGGACGCGGGCACCGGTGGCGGTGGCGAGGCGCTGCACGAGCTCATCGCGGCTGATTTCGGTCTCGATCTTGGCGCCGTTTTCGGTGCCCTTGGTTTTCATGAAGGTGCCGCAGGGTTCGAAGCCTAGGGCACGGGCGAGGACGGCGTCGTTGCCGAGGGTGGGGTGGAAGTCGAGCGGGAGGTGGCAGCTATAGACGGCGAGGCCGGCATCGAGGGCGGTCTGGATTTTTTGGAAGACGGGGCCGGTCCAGGTTTGGAGGCCGGTCCAGAACATGCCGTGGTGGACGACGAGGAGGTCGGCACCTGCTGCGACGGCTTTCTTGATGACGGGCAAGGTGGCATCCACCGCAGCGACGATCTTGGTGACCTTGCCGGAGCGGTTTTCGAGCTGGAGGCCGTTGAGGGCGTTGGAATAGTCGGGGATCTCCGCGATGCGTAGTTCGGTGTCGAGATGGGAGACGAGGTCGGGGAGATTCATGCTGGACAGTTGGTGAGGCGGTTCGATAGCATGCGCATCATGTGCTGCTTCACCGGAAAAGTCGAGGAGGTCAAAAACACACGCATCTTTGCCAGGCTGGGCGAGCACGGAGACCAGGCGCTGATCTATCAAATGTCAGTGAGCGTGCCGCGAGATCTGGCGATGGTGCTGCCGGTGCCGGTCAAAAAAGGCACGGGGGAGAAAGAGGTGAAGTTTTATGACTTCTCGAAATATGATCGGGTGTTTGAGGATCTGTGGGAGATGTTTCCTGTTTCAAACTTAACCTACGGGGATCCGTTTGCGGCAGCTCCGGCTGCGGCGAAAAGGTCTCTTCAGGTCATCTCAGTGGGTTCTTACGATGCGAGCTTCGTGCCGACTGCGGCGGATTTCAGCCGGCTGGACGAACGCTTTCGCCTACCTGAGGGAACTTGGGAGAAGCTGCCGGGGTATCAAGAGTTTGGCTTTGCGGTGTTCAAGCTGAAACAGGGCAAGGCGCAGGTGCATCCGATGGCGCTTTCATTTCCGACGGCGCTGGCGAGGACTGTTTTTTTCCCGACGATGCACATTCACGACGGGAAGATCCATGCGAAAGAGACCTTTGATCACACGCTGTATGTGCAGGGTGCAGGGCTGGATGTGATGGGCGCAGGCTGGCAGGAGTCACCTGGGCTGGCTGTGACGAAGGTGAAATGCGGCTACACACATGGGATGATCCGGCCGGAGATGCACGTGTACCGGAACCAGATTCGTGGGAAAAATGACAACGGCGACATTCTGGTGAAGCCGAAGAAGGCGTAAGCATGTCTGAAGCCACACGATTCGCCCCAAGCCCTACCGGATGGCTGCATCTGGGGCATGCGTATGCGGCTTTGTTTGCCTATGAGCAGGCGGCTGGGGGGCGGTTTTTGATCCGGCTGGAGGACATTGATGGGACGCGGGCGCGGCCGGAGTATGAGGGGGCGATTTTTGAGGACCTGGCCTGGCTGGGGCTGGAGTGGGAGCAGCCGGTGAGGCGGCAGTCGGAGCACTTTGATGATTATCGTGCCGCTTTGAAGAAGCTGGAGGCAATGGGGGTGATGTATCCGTGCTTTTGCACGAGGCGGGAGATTCAGGAGGAGATCGCGCGGGCAGGGAATGCGCCGCAGGGGCCGGACGGGCCGCTGTACCCGGGGACGTGCCGCGGACGCAGCGCGGAAGAACGTGAGCAGCGGATGGCGGCAGGGGAGCAGTATGCGCTGCGGCTGGATGTGGCCAAGGCTGGGGGGCTTGTGAACGGAGAGCTGCTCTGGACGGATCGCACCCGAGGGTGCTTTGTGGCGAAGCCAGCCGTGTTTGGGGATGTGGTACTGGCACGGAAGGACACGCCGGCGAGCTATCACCTGGCGGTGGTGGTGGATGATGCGCTGCAGGGGATCACGCTGGTGACGCGAGGGGAGGACCTGCTGGAGGCGACACATCTGCACCGGCTGCTGCAGGCGCTGCTGGGGCTGCCGGTGCCTGAGTGGCGGCACCATGGGCTGATCACGGATGAGAACGGGAAGCGCTTGGCGAAGCGCGATGATGCGAGATCGCTACGGAGCCTGCGTGAGGCGGGGTGGACTGCGGAGAGAGTGAAAGAGGAGATCCGGCGCAAGATGGCACCGTGATCAGAATCCGGTCACAGGGGGAGGTACAGTCATGACGCCGCCACCGCGGAGGGGGTTGCCTTTGACCTCGGCGATCTCGGAGACAATGTTGTCTTTGAAGCTGAGGCTGAGGGTGCCGACCTCCACCCGGATGTAGACGACGGTTTGCACGATCTGGCCGAAGGAATTGACCCCTGTGGAGGTCTGGGGCACCTGCTCGTAGATGCTGTATTCCAGGCGCTCCTCCTTGCCTGCGGCGGTGATCTTGCTGGATTTGCGGGAGGGCTTGCCCATGGAGGCCTGGACCTCCTGGCTGGTCATGCCAAGGGCGACCTGCTTGTGCTGGATGAGCTCGTCCACCTGACGGGTGCGCTCATAGAGCTTTTTGAGATTGGCGTAGAGATTGGGGTCGGAGGATTGAACGTCTGTGAGGCGGACCCAGCCTGCGACATCGCCATGGCGGGCGCGGCCACGCACACGGTAGGCGGTGTCTGACATGGCCAGCAGCGTGACGGGTGTGCCAGGGGCGAAGGAGCCGAGGGCACCCTGGAATTTGCTGGTGGGATAGACCGGGGCCTCGATCTGGACCTTGAGAACGATGGGCTTGGGGGTGAGGCCTTCCAGAGCGAAGGTATTGGGCTCGACCGTCTGAAGAGAAGAGCGGTTGCGCGGCGAGGAGGTGACGGACTGTGCCGGAGCGGTCTGAGAGATGCACAGGGCAAGGAGGGCCAAACAGAACGCTTTCATGGCTGGGTGGGCGGGGATTGATCTGAGAATAACCGACTCTGACGGGTCGGGGCAACCTTTTGTTCGACGCAGAAAATATCCCGCGTAATCCTAAGCCCCCACTGACCATGCCAAACGGACCCCTTTCCACCAAGCTTTTTGACCTCGCCAAGCAGTACATCCCCGGAGGAGTGAACTCTCCGGTGCGTGCCTTCCGCAATGTCGGCGGAGATCCGTTTTTCGTGAAGCGCGCCAAGGGCTGCCGCATCTACGATGTGGATGACCGCTGCATGATCGACTACGTGGGGACGTGGGGCCCAGCGATCCTAGGTCATGCGCCGATCCCGGTGATCGAGGCGATCCACACGGCGGCGAAGGAAGGTGTGAGCTTTGGCATCCCGAACTTGTATGAGGTGGAGATGGCGCGGACGATCTGTGAATGGGTGCCGAGCATCCAGAAGGTGCGCATGGTGAGCAGCGGCACGGAGGCGACGATGTCGGCGATCCGTCTGGCGCGCGGGTTTACCGGACGTGAGCGGCTGGTGAAGTTTGACGGCTGCTACCATGGGCACTCTGACAGCCTGCTGGTGGCGGCGGGCAGTGGAGCGCTGACGCATGGAAATCCGGACAGCGCCGGGGTGCCGAAGAGCTTTGCGGAGCTGACAAGCGTGCTGCCTTTCAATGATGAGGCGGCGCTGGAGGAGCTGTTTGAGAAACAGGGGCACGAGATCGCGTGTGTGATCGTGGAGCCGTATCCGGCGAATGCGGGGCTGATCCTGCCGAAGCCAGGATTTCTGCAGAAGCTGCGGGACATCACGGCCAAGCATGGGGCGCTGCTGATCTTTGACGAAGTGATGACGGGCTTCCGCCTGGCGAAAGGCGGGGTGCAGGAGCTGGAGAAGATCACGCCGGACCTGACGTGCCTGGGCAAGGTGATCGGCGGCGGTCTGCCAGTGGGTGCCTTTGGCGGGCGTGCTGATGTGATGGACAAGCTGGCTCCTCTGGGGCCGGTGTATCAGGCGGGCACGCTGAGCGGGAACCCCGTGGCGCTGGCCGCCGGGCTGGCACAACTGCGCGAGCTGGAGAAGAAGAACGGCTATGCGCTGCTGGAGAATCTGGGGCAGATCATGGAGGATGCGGTGCTGGAGGTGCTGAAGAAGAAGGGGCTAAACTACCGGTGGTACCGCCGGGGCAGCATGTTCTGCCTGTTCTTCACGGAGAAGGAAGTGCACAGCCTGCAGGATGCGAAGACGAGCGACCTGGCTGCCTTCAGGAAGTTCTTCCACCACTGCCTGGACAACGGGGTGTACTTTGCGCCGAGCCAGTTTGAGACGGGATTCATCAGCATGGCGCACAGCCGGGATGACCTGGAGCAGACGGCAGAAGTGGCGGCTGCGGCACTGGCGGCGCTGTAAAAAGGGGGCTCACACAAAACGCGACAGGGGCGCTATAGCCTGTGCTTCAAGTTTCTGTGGGAAGAGTGACGGGCAGTCCATGGCAAAACGATTCATGCGTGCAAGGGAGGGCGGCATTTGCCAAAGAGCATCGTCGCCAGTAGCCTCTGCGCATGTCCGAACCCCGTTTTGCCGTTGCCCAGCTGGATGAAATCACGCCGACGCCTTGTCCATGCGGGCAGGCGCGGAGGGCGTTCAAGGAAGACTGGAACACGCTGGCGACGGTGCACCTGACGGACATCCACGCGGACTCGAAGGCGCACTACCACAAGAAGATGACGGAGATCTACATCGTGCTGGAGGGCGAGGGGCATCTGGAGGTGGACGGGCAGATCGTGCCGCTGAAGCCGATGACGACAGTCATGATCCGGCCAGGGTGTGTGCACCGTGCGGTGGGCAAATTGAAAATCATCAATGTGCCGATGCCGCCGTTTGATCCGGCGGATGAGTTTGAAGTGTGACTCTTGATTATGCGCGACCTCATCACCAGTCTGGACTCCACGCGGCTCGGCTTCTTCAAGTCGATCCTGGATGAGGCGGGCATCGCCTGCTTCATCCGCAACGAGACGACGGCGCAGCTGACGAACATCTTCATCGGCCCGCTGCAGCCGACGCTGTGCCTGGTGGACGATGATGACTTTGCCGAGGCCAGCGCACTGCTGCTGCCGCATCAGGCACCGGAGGAGGCCATTTTCAGCACGGACGACGACTGGAGCTGCCCGGCGTGCAAAGAATCGAATCCTGTCTCGTTTGAGGTGTGTTGGAAATGCCAGACGGCCAAACCTGAATGACTCCGATGATGAAAAAGCGCGCTCTCACCACATTGCTGGCAGCCCTGTTTCCGGTGCTGGCCAGTGCTGAAACACCGAAGGCCAAGAAGACGGCGATGCCGGAGGGGTTTCATGAGCTGAAGATCGGAGATGCGGCGCCGGATTTTGACCTGGTGGGCATTGATGAAGAGAAGCACACGCTGAAGGAGTATGCGGACGCGGAGCTGCTCATGGTGGCGTTTCTGAGCAACCACTGTCCGACTTCGCAGGCCGTGGAGGGACGGATCAAAAAGCTGATCAAGGATTTCAAGGGCAAGGGGCTGAAGGTGGTGGCGATCAATCCGAATGATCCTGCGGCCCTACGGCCAGATGAGCTGGGCTACTCGAAATACAACGACAGCTTTCCCGAGATGAAGCTGCACGCGAAGGAGCAGAATTTCACCTTCCCCTATCTCTACGACGGGGACACGCAGAAGACGGCGCTGGCGTACGGATGCATGGCCACGCCGCATGTGTTCCTCTTCGACCAGGAGCGGAAGCTGCGGTACCAGGGGCGGCTGGACGATTCGCGCTATGCTGATGAAAGCACGGTGACCGCGCCGGATGCGCGCAATGCGATCGAGGCGCTGGTGGCGGGCAAGCCGGTGCCGGTGGAGGTGACGAAGCCGCACGGGTGCTCGACGAAGTGGATCGACAAACGGAAGCAGCTCGCGGCTGACAACGAAAAGTGGGAGAAGGGCGAGGTGGAGGTGGAGCTGATCGACGCCAAAGGGATCGAGGCGCTGCGGAAGAACGACACGAAGAAGGTGCGGATGTTCAACGTGTGGGCGACGTGGTGCGGGCCGTGTGTGGCGGAGTTTCCGCAACTGGTGGCCACCGCAAGGAAGTTTGGCCTGCGCGACTTTGAATTTATCAGCATCAGCATGGATGACCCCAAGGAGATGGGCGAGGTGAAGGCGTTTCTGGAAAAGCATAATGCCATCGTGCCGGACAAGCTGAAGGCATCGCTCAAGGCCGAGGGACGCAAAGGGAATGCCTATGTTTTCAGCGAGGCAAGCCAGGATGCGCTGATCAAGGCGCTGGACCCTGAATGGCCGGGGCCGATTCCGCACACGCTGGTGGTGGCTCCGGGAGGAGAGGTGATCTACCGCCATAACGGCCCCATCGACGGAGACGAACTGAGGGAGAAAATCCTGGAGCACATGGGCCGGTTTTACGTGCCCGAGAAGTAGCGCCGTTGTTGTGATGGCAAGCTGTGCAAGCGGGACGCCTGCAATCCTTTAAAACCAGCCGCAGACGAGCTTTATGAAGCGGAGGCCTTCGGCGGTGAGCTTGCCGGTGGAGCCGCTCCCGGTGACGCAGCCGCGGGTGTTGAGATAGTGAGGAAGGCCGGAGTCCTGGACCCAGGTGACGACCGGGACTGAAACGGTGGTGGCTGAGGATTTGACCTTGAGAGGCAGACCCCAGCGGCTGAAAGTGACCTCCCAGCTGGCGGGCCGGCCTGACTGGCGGGGGCCATCGAGCAGCCAGGGGTAGTTTTTGAGGATCACCATCTCGGCATCTCCTGGTACGACGACGCGGTAGGCGGGCTCTGTGGACTGCACTGCAGCGGCGGCCGTGAGCGAGGGATTTTTCTGCTGAGCGAGGTAGAAGGACTGGAGATCCAGGCCGATGAGGTTGAGGCCGTTGTACAAGCCGTTGTGATTGGGCGTGGCAAAGTTGGCGGCATGCCAGGCCTCGAAGCGACTGGAGAGGAAGAGATTGAGCTCCACGTGGACGTGGGCGCGGCGCTGGTCGATGCCGCTGCCAGTGTAGCCCAGGATGCCCAAGGGGGTGCCAGCCCTGACCTGCTGACCCGCGCTGACGCTGGCGGATGCGAGGTGCGCGTAGAGGGAGTAGTATGAGCTGCCGCCCCAATCGTGCCGCACGACGATGTAGCGGCCGTAGTTGCTATGCGCAGGGGACGCCGCCACGTGAACCACCACGCCATCGCCGATGGCGCCAACGGCGTCCTGAGGGTTGCCTTTGGCGTCGCGCTGCAGGGGCTTGATGTCGAGCCCCTCGTGAAAGCGTGCGTAGGCGATGCGGCTGCCGATGCGGCGGGGATCGCGGACAAAGCCGAACTGCCCGCCCTCCCAAGGAGTGGTTTTGGAGCCCTCAAACGTGCGATCGACGAACTGAAAGAAGTCCGCAGGCGCGTCAAAGAGGGCGTGATTGGCGGTAGGCAGCTGGAGCTGCTGCGCAGGGAGTGCCCCTGTGAGCAGGGTGACCAGCAGGCATGAAAGTGTGAGACGCGGCATCATTCAGTGCCAGGGATTTTGAAGCCTTCCAGCGGGATCATGCCCTCGGGCTTGGGCGGAACTGGACGGGGCTTGCCGAGCGCCTTGTCACGTTCGGCGGCTTTTTCCGCAGCCTCGATAGCCTTGGCATCGCGGCGGGAGTTCAGCTTTTCCTTGGAGGTGGAGGGCAGCATGTCGTCCATCCACCGCGAGGTGGATTTTGGGGTCATGTATTTGAGACGAGGATAGAACTTGTCCATCTCATCAATCGTCTTTTTGGTCAGCCCTTTCCAGATGGTGAACTTGCCATCGAGGATGGGTTGGTCGAGCTCGATCATGTCAACCGGGATGCCGTTGACCATCGTCAGCATGGCCATGCCATGATAGTTGCGGGAGGCGAGCTCGAGGGAATTGCGGCCTTTGGTGTCGAGCTGAAGCAGGACACCGTAGCCTTCGTTGATATCTTCTGCCGGAAAGGGCTCGAAGCCTGAGATGCTGCGCTGGCTGAACTCGGGGACCTTTCTGAAAGTCATCGTCTGTCCGCCAATGGGAAGACGCATCAGCTCGCTGGGATGCTCGATCTGGTCTGTCTGGACGTGGGAGGTGATGAGGAGCTTGTTTTCACGAAGCACATCGCAGCTGGTAAGCAGTGCGGAGCAGGCCAGCAGGAGGGTGGTGAAGGAAAGTCTTTGCATTGGGGTATCAAATCAAAGTCGTGGCTGCTTTGCAACTCTGGAGGATGGCAGGGAAATAAAACTTCTCTGCGTGTGCCAGCATCCCCTGATTTGACAAGCACGCGAATCGCCGGAGTGTCGGCGCACCCTTTTTTCCACCATGGCAGGCAATGAACGCACGCTCCTCACCCAGGCCCAGATGGCCGATGGCGTGAAGGCATTGGCGCAGAGCATCCGTGCGGCAAATCCGGAGGCGGAGAGCATCGCGCTGGTGGGGGTTTTTACGCGTGGGGTGCCGCTGGCGAAACGCATCGCGGCGGAGATTGAAAAGCTCGGTCTTAAGGTGTTTGTGGGAACGATCGACATCACGCAGTACCGGGATGACCTGAACACCTTTCAAATGGTGCCAAAGCTGGAAGGATCTGACATCGCCTTTGACATTGACGACCTGAACGTGGTGCTGTGCGATGAAGTGATCTACACCGGACGCAGCGTGCGTGCGGCGCTGGATGAGCTGCTGAACTTTGGCCGCCCCAAGCGTGTGCAGCTGGCGGTGCTGGTGGACCGCTGCGGGCGTGAATTTCCTGTGCAGCCGGATTTCTCCGCACTGAAAGTGACCCTGGCCCCCGGAGAGCGTGTGGCCGTGCGATTTGAAGAAGTGGACGGCCAGGACGCCTGCACCGTGCAAACCCAAGCCCCAGCAAGATGACCCCGCGCAAAGACCTCCTCGACATCGCCTCGCTCACGGATGAGGAAATCTCCTTCGTGCTCGACAACGCCGGGCCGTTCAAGGATCTCTTTAAACGCAGTGTGAAGAAGGTGCCGACGCTGAAGGGGCAGACGGTGCTGACGCTGTTTTACGAGCCCTCCACGCGCACGCGATCGAGCTTTGAGGTGGCGGCGAGCCGGCTTTCTGCGGACGTGACGCACTTTGACATCGAGTCGAGCAGCGTGGTGAAGGGGGAGTCGGTGCTGGACACGGTGGAGACGCTGGAGGCCATGCGGGTGGACTACATCGTGGTGCGCCACAAGCAGTCAGGAACGCCGAATCTCATCGCGAAAAACACGCGTGCGAGTGTGATCAATGCTGGCGATGGCTGGCATGCGCACCCGACGCAGGCGCTGCTGGATGCCTTTACGCTGCGGGAGATCCACAAGGATCTGCGCGGCTGCCGTGCGCTGATCGTGGGAGACATCCAGCACTCGCGCGTGGCGCGCAGCACCAGCCTGATTTTCCGCCGACTGGGCATGCAGGTGGCGTATCTGGCGCCGGGATCGATGATGCCGCGCGAGGTGCCGCAGGAGATTCCGCAATTTGGGAACTGGACGGACGCCTTCGACTGGAAGCCGGATGTGATCTATCTGCTGCGTGTGCAGGGTGAGCGAATCGACGAGCCCTTTGTGCCTAGCTCTGCGGAGTATCACCGGAACTATGGTCTAACTAACGAGCGCGTGGAGGTGCTGCGCGAGCGTGGGCTGTATCTGATGCACCCCGGACCTGTGAACCGCGGCGTGGAGATCACGGATGCGGGGATGAATTATGAGAAGTGCCTGATCAACCAGCAGGTGGAGAATGGGATCGCGGTGAGGATGAGCGTGCTGTACTGGCTGAGGCCGGGGGCGGCGGAGTAGAGTTTTGACAGCAGGCAAAACTGCTGTCAGCGGTCACATAACCCATCCTCCTATGGGTTCACTGTCCCATAAGCCTGACCCATAGAATATTAAGACCCGGATGCCGCCTGAACCACGAAGTGAACCGATGATATAACAAGAGTCTGCAACCAAGACTCCCGGCAACAAGGGGACACACCAATTAATGGTCGCTACTGGTCCGCTAGGCTGAAGATCCGATGGATAGGGGGCCAGCCCTATGTGTGCTCGATCAACATCTGTTTCAGCCTTAGCTTTACGACTTTCGTCATAAAGTGATTGTGCCTGCTTTTCTAAAGCAAGAGAATGGAGACGAACGCCACCAATCCACGTGATGACATAGAGCATGGCGATAAAGAGCCAGATTTTTCGCGCAGTACTCACGCGTTCAACTATTGGACGTGAAACATGCCTGTCGAGTATTCTTCTCTATTGTTGCACTCTCAAAACTTCCCATCCCGTGATTCGAAGTGGGTGGGTTTGCCGAGGGATTCGCCGCCGGTGGAGATCCAGTGGGCGACCCAGTCGGTGAGTTCTTCGTCGCGGACGAAGGGGACGCCGAGATCGACGAAGCTGCGGTAGGGATTGCTGAGGAGGGCGTCGGGGGCTTCCTGGCCGGTGATGTGGACGGGCTTGTGGAAGATTTCGCCGAAGCGGGTGGCGACTTCGCGGACGCTGAGTGTGGCGGTGCCGGTGAGGTTGACGTGCCAGGCGGGGCTCTGGGCCTTGGCGAGGCTGAGGAGGGAGAGGGCGTTGGCATCGCCCTGCCAGATGGTGTTGAAGTAGCCCATGGTGACGTCAACGGGGTCGCCATTCCAGACCTGGCGGGCGATATCGACCATGACGCCGTAGCGGAGGTCGCAGGCGTAGTTGAGACGGATGAGGGAGACAGGGGTGCCGCGTGTCTGGCTGAAGTATTCGAAGATGCGCTCGCGGCCGAGGCAGCTCATGGCGTATTCGCCTTTGGGATTGAGGGCGTCCTCCTCGTGGCTGCCGCCGCGCTCGACGGGGACGAGGCCATAGACGTTGCCGGTGGAGAATGCGGCGATGCGGCTGCGGTGGTAGCGCTCGCAGACGAGGCCGGGGAGCCAGGCATTCATGGCCCAGGTGAAGGCTTCCTGGCCGGTGGAGCCGAACTTCATGCCGGCCATGTACACGACGTTGGGCGCATGCGGAAGGTAGGCCACGGCATTGGCGGCGAGGAGATCGGTGGAGATGACCTCGATCCCATGCTGGAGGAAGGCGGCCTCTGAACCCGGGGTGCTGAAGCGGGAGACGGCGATGATGCGCCGCTTGGTGCCGGCCTCGTCGCTGGCGCGTTTGGCCATGCGAGCGAGGGAGGGCCCCATCTTGCCTGCGGCACCGAGGATGACGATGTCTCCCGGGAGACGGGTCATCATCTCGATCACTGCGGGAGTGGGGCGGCTGAGGCGTTCTTCGAGTTCCGTGAGGTTCGTCGGGGACATAGGCGGATGTATGAACGGGTTTTGCGATTCGAAAAATGCTTTGATTCAAAGGAGTGCGGAGAGGCCGTTGCAATTTGAGCAAAATTTTCTCCGGCGATTGCCTAGGCGACATTTCCCGCTAGCATCGGCGCACGATGATTGCCAACGCCACTGCTGCCGTAACCGCCAACCTCAATGTTCTCGATTTTTCCTGGGTTACCAGCGCGGAGGCGTGGATCGCGGTGCTGACGCTTTGCGTGCTGGAGATTGTGCTGGGGATCGACAACATTGTGTTCATCTCGATCCTGGTGGACAAACTGCCGGAGGCGGATCGTGCGCGCGGGCGGTTCATGGGGCTGGGGCTGGCGATGCTGACGCGCATCCTGCTACTGCTCTCGATCACGTGGGTGATGTCGCTGACCGCGCCGCTATTCACGCTGCTGGGCCACTCGATCACGGGCAAGGACCTGGTGCTGATCTTTGGCGGGCTGTTCCTGATCTACAAGAGCACCCACGAGATCCATGAAAAACTGGAAGGCGACCCCGAGGGCGAGGTGCGCAACAGCGTGGGCAAAGGAGCGGCTTTTGGTGCCGTGATGGTGCAGATCGCGCTGCTGGACATCGTGTTCTCGTTGGACTCAGTGATCACGGCGGTGGGCATGGTGAAGCACATCTCGATCATGGTCACGGCGGTGCTGATCTCTGTGGGGTTCATGATGTTTTTTGCGAAGGCGGTGGGCGATTTTGTGGCGCGTCATCCCACGGTGAAGATGCTGGCGCTGAGCTTCCTGATTTTGATCGGGACGGCGCTGATCGGTGAGGGCTTCCATTTTGAGATTCCGAAGGGGTACATCTACTTTGCGATGGGCTTCTCGATGGCGGTGGAGATGCTGAATCTGAAGGCGAAGAAGAAGGGTGTGGCGAAGGCGTAGGGCGGAGCGGTCGTGGTGCAGCGAAGCTTCTCGCGGGTGCAGCGGCGCGGGTCGAGGACGCTGCTGGTGGTCGCTTTGCGTGGAGGAGTGCTGGGTTTGCTATCCGGATTGTGCACGCAAACCCAGGGTCGCCTCGCTTAGGCTCGGCTGACCCTGGGCTCAATTACGCAACCCCTTTGGGGTTGGTGTGATGAAGGGGTGCTTGCGGTAAAAAGAGAACGGACCTGTTTACGAAAGATCGTGGTTTCATGTCGTTCACACGTCACAGTGTCTGATGATCGCTGAAGGACGGATGGGCTGATGACACACTCATTGTAGCACCTGGAGCTGAGAAGTGACCCACGCCAATGGAGGCGAATTTTCACGAAGGGAACGCTGGCGGAATCGGGTTGGCGAGGGTGTGGTGCACGTCATTCAGGGGAGGCTTTTTGAAAGTCGGAGTGAATTGGCAAAAATGTCTCACTGGTGTGACAAGAGGTGCCATTTTTGTGGCACAATCGGTGGCATGGGGTGGTGGGTGAAAATTTATCAAGGCATTGATGATCAATGGGTTGATGTGAGGTAAGCGCGGCTGGCATGGCTGATGCAATGATATTGGGCGGAACATCACTCCAACCCAAAAACTCAACCCAAACCATCCCAAGCCATGAAACTCATCCGCACCAATCCCTTCAGCCTCAACCGCGTCTCCGATTTTGACGAATGGTTCCGCCATCCGTTTGCGGGCATGCCTTCCCTGAGCACGCTTTTCAACAACCTCGGCGAGGTCTTCCCCGGCGTGGCCAATGACAAGCTGGCCGTGGATGTGCATGAAGACAAAGACAACTACCTGGCCAGCTTTGAAGTGCCGGGCGTGAAAAAAGAAGACGTGAAGATCGAGCTGAACAACGGCCTGCTGAGCGTGGCCGTGGAGAAGCGTGAGAAGGACGGCGACAAAGAAAGCTCCTACAGCCTGACCCGCTCGGTGTCGGTGCCTGAAGGTGTGAACGCCGAAGCCATCTCTGCGAAGCTCGAAGACGGCATCCTGACGGTGACGCTGCCCAAGCAGGAACGCAGCAAGCCGCGCACGATCACTCTGAACTAACCTGCCCCATCCTACGCAAACCCAATTCCATCCCCCTTATCTTTAAAACTACCATGAACACTACCTGCTCTCCCAGCTCCTGCGCTCCTGCCACCTCCGGCGTGACTGAATCTCTGCGCAAGCCCCTCTATAACGTCAATGGCAACGCCGAAGCGTATGAAGTGCGCGTCGAAATGCCGGGCGTGCCGAAGGGCGGCGTGAAGATTGATCTCGAAGACAGCATCCTGACCATCCGCGGCGAACGCAACGCCACCGTGCCGGAAGGCATGAAGACGCTGCACCGCGAGCTCTCTCCGCTGAGCTACCTCCTCCGCCTGCGCCTCAACACCCCGGTGGATGAGGAACAGATGACGGCCAAGCTCGAAGACGGCGTGCTGACGCTGCGCCTGCCGCTGAAAGAAGTGGCGAAGCCGCGCCAGATCCCCGTGCTGTAATCTCTGAGCTGCCAGCGCCCAAAAAGCCCCCTGCCGCCCGCCTCGCCGAAATGTGTGATGCGGGCGGCCTCTTTTTGTCTTCCAGCGCGGCACGATCTCGGCTACTAGCGTGGCCATGGCCGACTCTTCCTCCTCCCAGCCGTCATTGCAGCAGACCCTCGGTCCCTGGCAGATCATGTTTTACGGTCTGGGGTCCATGCTCGGAGCGGGGATCTACGCACTGATTGGCAAGGCGGCGGCGGGGCTGGGGAATGCCATGTGGCTGGCCTTCATCATGGCGATGGTGGGTGCGCTGCTGACCGGCCTGACGTATGCATGTGTGGGCGGACGATATGCCAAGGCGGGCGGGGCGGCGTATGTGACCCAGCGCGGGCTGGGCAAGCCGCTGCTGAGCTACATCATCGGAATCGCGGTGATGATGAGCGGACTCACGAGCATGGCCACCGGAGCGCAGGCGATCATTGGACAGATCAAGGAGCTGATGGGCTGGCAGCTGGCGGACATGACGGTGAAGCTGTGCGCCATCGGGGTGGTGGGCCTGGTGGGCTGTGTGATCTACCGCGGTCTGAAGGAGAGCATGTGGCTGAACATTCTGTGCACCGTGATCGAAGCCAGCGGGCTGATTTTCATCATCATCATCGGCGTGCGCTACTGGGGCGGGGTGAACTATCTGGAATCTCCGGGGGACACGGCGGCAGGTGGCGCGGGCTCAGGCATCACGATGGCGCTTATCATGCAAGGTGCGGTGCTGACGTTTTATTCGTTCATCGGGTTTGAGGATATTTTGAATGTGAGCGAGGAGGTGAAAAACCCGGGGCGCAATGTGCCTCTGGGGCTGATCGGCGCGATGGTGCTGGCCACGATGATCTATCTGGCGGTGGCGATCACGGCGGTGTCCGTGGTGCCTTGGCAGCAGCTGGCGAAGAGTGATGCGCCGCTGATGGAAGTGGCCCGGCGTGCTGCACCGTGGTTTACGGGAATCAAGCCGGTGTATGCCTTCATCACGATCTTTGCGATCGGGAATACGGCGCTGCTGAACTACCTGATGGGATCGCGGCTGCTGTATGGGATGAGCCGCCAGGGGCTGCTGCCTGCGGTGCTGGGCAAACTGCATCCGACACGGCACTCGCCGCATGTGGCGGTGTTTGTGCTGTTTGGCATCGTGTCGGTGCTGATTTTGAGCGGTGGTGTGAAGCAGCTGGCGGAGTCCACGGTGCTGCTGCTGCTGATTGTTTTCACGGTGGTGAACATCTCGCTGATCATTCTGAAGCGCCGACCTGATGAGCCGAAGGGAGGCTTTGAGCCTCCGGCGTTTGTGCCGGTGCTGGGCGCGCTGGTGTGTGCCTCGCTGATTGTGGTGCGGGTGCAGAGTGGGATCACCAGCACGGATGCGGCACAGCGCACAGCGCCACTGATTGCGGGGGCTGTTATTCTGATCAGCGTGGTGCTATACTTCATTTTGAAGCCCAAGAATCCGGTGGCGCAGGAAGATTGAAGGCAAGCGGTTTTGGCCTTATGGAACACCTCCCATGAGCCAGACCGCCAATCTCCACATCGCCTCCAACATTCCGCTGCCCGCTCCGCGCGGGATGATGAGCGAGATCGCGCCGACGGAAGCGCAGACTGCCTTTGTGGCGCGTTCGCGGCAGGAGATCCGGGACATCCTGTGTGGACAGGACGAGAGGTTCCTTGTCATTCTGGGGCCGTGCTCGATTCATGATCCTGAGGCCGGAATGGAGTACGCGCGCAAGCTGGCGGCGCTGGCTGGAGAGCTGAAGGACAGGCTGTGCATCGTAATGCGCGTGTATTTTGAAAAACCGCGTACCACGGTGGGGTGGAAGGGGCTGATCATGGATCCGCATCTGGACGGGAGCTGCGACATTCCTGCGGGGCTGCGGCTGGCTCGGAAGATCCTGCGTGATGTGCTGGATCTGGGACTGCCGACGGCGACGGAGCTGCTGGACCCCATCACGCCGCAGTACATTGCGGATCTGATCAGCTGGAGCGCGATCGGTGCGCGGACGACGGAGTCGCAGACGCACCGGCAGATGGCGTCGGGTTTGTCCATGCCACTGGGTTTCAAGAACGGGACGTTTGGGCACATCGCGCCCGCGATCAATGCGATCAAGGCGGCGATGCAGCCGCAGACCTTTCTGGGCGTGAGCGAAGATGGCGTGGCCTCTGCGGTGACGACGAGCGGCAATCCGGACTGCCACATCATCCTGCGCGGCGGTGAAGATGGCCCGAACTACGGAGCGGACAATGTGATGGAAACGATCGACGGGCTGGAAGCGGCGAAGCTGAAGCCTGCGATCATGATCGATGCGAGCCATGGCAACTGCGCGAAGGACCACCGGCGGATGCCGGGTGTGTTTCGTGAGATCGTGCGCCAGCGCGCGGCAGGGCAGAAGGCGATCATCGGCGCGATGCTGGAGAGCAATCTGGTGGGCGGGAACCAGAAGTTTCCGCAGCCGGTGGACAAGCTGGTGCGCGGGCAGTCGATCACGGATGCATGCATTGACTGGGAGACGACGGAGGCGCTGCTGAGAGAGGCACGTGAGGCTTTGAAATGACCAAGGACGAATGAAGGATGTGCGTCTTTATTCGAAGGCACATTGAGGTAAGGTCTGGTCATGGACGCTCCTCCCCTTTTGCTCTCTTCAGGCAGGAAGCTTGGCTATGCCGAGTACGGTGATCCTGCGGGGGTGCCGATGTTTTACTTTCATGGCTGGCCGGGGTCGCGGCTGCAGGGGGAGATGCTGGATGAGGTGGGCAAGAAGTTTGGCCTGCGTGTGGTGTCGCCGGATCGCCCTGGCATTGGGCTGTCGGATTTTCAGCCGGGGCGCAGGCTGCTGGACTGGCCTGGGGATATGCGCGAGCTGGCGGCGCATCTGGGGTGGGACAACTTTCATGTGCTGGGTGTGTCGGGTGGCGGGCCGTATGTGCTGGCCTGTGCGCATGCGATGCCGGAGCGGCTGCTGAGCGCGGGCGTGGTCTGCGGCGCGCCACCACTGAGGGAAGTGGGGACGAAGGATCTGCTGTGGGCCTACCGGCTGGCGCTTTGGGCGCAGGACCGGGTGCCGTGGTTTCTGGGGGCCGGGCTGGCTGTGGCGGCGCAGTTTATGCGGCTGCCAGCGGCATCACCTTTTGTAGCAGCGCAGGTATGCAAGATGTGCGAGCGCGACCAGCAGGCCTTTGCGCGACCGGATCTCTACCGCATCCTGACCACGAGCGGGCGTGTGGGGGTCTCCTCGCCGGTGCATGCAGTGAGGCTGGATGGAAACATCTATTCGAGCGACTGGGGGATCGAGCTTGGCAGCGTACGCTTTCCCATGCGTTACTGGCATGGCGGGCGTGACAGCAACATCCCGGTGTCGATGGTGGAGCGGTTTGTGAGGAAGATTCCGAACGCCACGCTGAAGGTGTGGGAGGAGGACGGGCACTACTCGCTGCCGTTTCTGTGCACGGAGGAGATTGTAGAAGAGCTGGTGAGCGGGCGTGTTGAGGCTGTGAAATAGCCCTAGTCTCTTTTTGCGGCTGCAGAAGGTACTCGCGGGCAGGATTGCCCGCACTACTTTGTGGCATGGACGACCTGGAAGCACGGATGCGCGCCGATTTTGAGGAGATCGGACGGACATTCATGCCGTTTGGCAAATACGGGCCGCAGCATTTTCCGCCCAACGGGGTGCCGATCTATGACATCCCGGCGGAGTATCTGGGGTGGTTTGCGAACAAGGCGGGGTTTCCGAAAGGGCGCCTGGGGTTGCTGCTGAAGATGGTGCACCAGATGAAGGCGGATGGGTCCGACATCGTCTTTGACGTGTTTCGGAAGAAACGCGGGCGCACGGACCTCAAGCCGGTGAAGCAGAAGACGTGGAAGTTTGAGGAGTGAAGGGGGCCGCTTCAACAATCAGATGCTCATTAATCGTCAATTGCGCATGCTCCAGGCCAGTGAAAGCCGCTGACGCACGGAGGATTGAAGATTGCCGAACAATCGATTTTTGATTTCCGAGGTGCAGACTTCCCGCGCAGATGTGATGATCTGATCAGATCACTTTATTGTGCGGGCGATGTCACGCACGGATGGGTGGGCCGTACCAGACGTAGCACATCAGGTAAACGATGATGCCGGTGACGGAGACGTAGAGCCAGACGGGGACGGTCCATTTAGCCATGCGCTTGTGCTTGTCGAAGCGGCTCTTCAGGCCGGGAAGGACGGTCATGATGATGAGCGGCAGGCTGAGGATGGCCAGAGGGATGTGGGTGAAGAGGACAGTGAAGTAAATGGGGCGGGAGAGGCCGGTGCCGGCAAACTTCACGTGGCCTGCATGGAAGTGATAGTAGAGGTAGCAGCCGAGGAAGGCGGTGGAGAACAGCAGGGCGATGACCATGCTGACGATGTGCGGCTTTTTGTGGCCGAGTTTGATCATCGTCAGGCCGAGGATGATGTGCAGCAGGGCGCAGCCGTTGAAGATGGTATAGAGCTTGGGGAGTTCGGTGACGTCCATGAGTCAGATCAGTTGGCGAGGGGCTTGTAGGGGTTCTTTTTCTGCTCGTTGAGCAGGTAGCGCAGGTCCTTGCGCAGCTTTTCGTCCCAGAACTTGGCGAACTCGGGGTCGGCATTCAGGATGTCTGCGAGACTGCGCACGTGACCGAGGTGGTCGATGAGGGCCACGCGCAGGTCATGGATGTATTTGTCGTCCGGGGAAAGGCGGTCGGCTTCGGGCATGTCCTGCACAGGGCGGAAATGGACCTGACTGGTCATGAACTTGCGCACGGCATCTTTCTCGCCGTTGACGAACCACCAGTTGGCGTCGTCCTTGATGTCGAGACCGCGGGCGAATTTCTGCATCATCTCGGGGGTGTCGTCTGCATCAAGGGTGACGCTGACGAACTGTACGCCGGGTTCGTTGGCGAATTCCGACTGCAGCTTTTTGAGTTTGGCGATGACGGCCGCGCAGCCGCGAGGGCAGCGGGTGAAGACCCAGGAGATGATGAGGACCTTGCCCTTCAGATCGGCGAGATGGACCTTCTTGCCGCTGCGCTCGGTCAGCTCCAGATCCTTCTCCAGGCGGCCGAGGATGGCGGGCCGGTTTGCATCATTGTCGATGCGGGAGCGGTAGATGAGGTAGTTGTAGAAGACGACGATGCCGAGCGTGGCGATGATGATGGGCACCCAGATGGTCCAGGGGCTGAGCTTGGCAGGAGCGGGCGCGGGAGAGTCGTTCATGGCAGGAGGTTAAGCCCGTTTCCAGGCGAGGATGGATACGGTCAAAATGGCCGGGAGGTACATCAGCGTGCAGAAGAAAAGCTTGCGAGCCGTAGGCCGCTCGGGCTGGCGATTGAAGCGCACGGCCAGTAGGCAGAGCCAGCCGCTGAGCAGCAGAGCAGGAGGAAGGAACCACCAAGGATAGGCCACGCCCGCATAGACAGGGTAGAACATGAGCAGCACGGTGCTGACGGCGTAGGCCAGAGCGTGCTGGGAGGTGCGCTCGCCCATTTCATCGTCGTTGGCCAGCATGACGAAGCCACCTTTGCGGTATTCATCTCGATACATCCAGTTGATGGCCAGGAAGTGAGGGAGCTGCCAGAGGAAGAGCAGGAGGAAGAGGTAGATGGCGCCGGGCTCGATCATGAGCTCCCAGCGGAAATGAGGGAGGGAGCCCGCAGGCAAGGGGCCAGCAGCGCCCGCCCAGCCGATGAGCGGCGGCAGTGCGCCGGAGACCGCGCCCACGAGAGTGTTGGTGGCGCTCTGACGCTTGAGCGGGGTGTAGATGAAGAGGTAAACAGCCAGCGTCATGGCGGTGAGCGCTGCAGCCTCCATGTTCACCCGGATGGTGAGATGAATGAGCGCCCAAGCGCTGAGCAGCCAGCCGATGCCAAAGGCCGCCGAGGGGCTGACGCGACCGGAAGGCAGGGGGCGGTCGGCCGTGCGCTGCATGCGGGAGTCGGGCTCGATCTCCATGAGCTGATTGAACACCGCCGCACCGAAGGCCGCCAGCGTGCTGCCCACGATGGTGTGGAAGAGCAGCCAGAAATCGAAGCCTTTCGGTGCACGGAGCCAGAACCCCACCAGCGTGGTGACGATGACGAGCGCGCTCAGGCGGAACTTCGTCAGGGTCAGGAGGTCGCGGGTGGTCATGGCAGTTAGCGGAAGAACTTCTTGGCCTTCTCAAAGAAGCTTTCTTCCATGGGGGAGGTCTGCTCGCCGAGGGATTTGGCAAAATCTTCGAGTTTTTCGCGCTGTTCGGCATTGAGCTTGGTGGGCACGGCGATCTGCACGTGGACGTAGAGGTCGCCGTGGCGGTCTTCGCCGAGGATTTTCATGCCCTTGCTGCGGAGGCGGAAGGTGGTGCCGTTCTGGGTGCCGGAGGGCACTTTGACGGAGGCCTTGCCCTCCATGGTGGGGACAGTGATCTCACCGCCGAGGGCAGCGACGCCGAAGGAAAGCGGGATGTCGCAGTGGAGGTCATTGCCTTCACGCTCGAAGATCTCATGCGGCTTGATCTGGATGGCGATGTAGAGGTCGCCAGCAGGGCCGTTTTTGACGCCGAGGTCGCCGTTGCCCGTGGAGCGGAGACGGGAGCCGTCTTCGATGCCAGCAGGAACTTTGACGCGGACCTTGGTGCGCTCTTTGGAGCGGCCGGTACCGTGGCAGTTGCGGCAGGGGTCGCTGATGACTTCGCCGCTGCCGCTGCAGTCCGGGCAGGTCTGCTGGATCTGGAAGAAGCCGCGGGAGCTGATGACCTGGCCGACACCGCCGCAGGTGCGGCAGGTCTTTTTGCCGCCACCGCCGCTGGCGGAGCCGGAACCGGAGCAGGTTTTGCAAGAGGCGCTGCGCTCGTACTCGATCTCGCGCTCCATGCCGTGAGCTGCTTCCTCAAGGGTAATCTCCATGCCGTAGCGGAGGTCGCTGCCACGCTGGGGGCCGTCGCGACGACGGCCACCGCCGCCGCCACCACCGCCGAAGAACTGCTCAAAGATGCCGCCACCGCCGCCGCTGAAGACCTCGCGGAAGATGTCGAAGGGATCGTGGAAGCCACCGCCCCCACCGGCACCCGGGCCGCCCATGCCACCGGCAAAGGCGGCGTGGCCGTAGCGGTCATAGGCTGCGCGTTTCTGCTCGTCGCTGAGCACGTCGTAGGCCTCTCCCACTTCCTTGAACTTGGCCTCGGCGGTCTTGTCGTCGGGGTTTTTGTCGGGGTGGTACTTCACCGCGAGCTTGCGGTAGGCTTTTTTCAGCTCATCAGCCGGGACGTCGCGGGAGACGCCAAGGACTTCGTAGTAATCGCGTTTGTCGGCCATAGCAGGAGGGAAGGAGGTTACGCCTGAGCAGGGCCACTGGAAACGATGACGCTGGCTGCGCGGAGGAGGCGGTCCTTGAGCTTGTAGCCGCGGCGGGTGACACGGATGATGGTGCCTTCAGCGGCCTGGGCACTGGCCTCCTGGGCCACGGCCTCGTGGAGATTGGGATCGAATGCCTTGCCGAGGGATTCGATTTCCTGGACCCCGCTGTCGCGCAGGAAGTCCTGAAGCTGGCGGTTGACCATGTTCATGCCCATGAAGATCATGGATTTTTCGGATTCTGCGCGGGCAGCCTCCAGACCCATGTCGAAATTGTCGAGGATGGGGAAGAGGGCGCGGAGGAGTTCGCCATTGGCGTAGGCGCGGGTTTCCTGGGCCTCGCGGGCGGAGCGTTTGCGGAAGTTATCCAGCTCTGCCTGGCTGCGGTAGGCCATGTCCTTCCAGCGCTCGACCTCCTGGGTGAGTGCTGTGATGGGATCCTGAGGAGCGGCCTGTTCCGCTTCCTGCGCAGGGGCGGCAGCTTCGGCGGCGGGGATTTCTTCAGCAGGGAATTGCTGGGTCGTGTCGGGACTCGGCTCGGTCATAGGGGATTTCGCGGTTTTTTGGGGGGCCGCGACTATGCCGTCTTCTGGATGGCAATCAAGGTGATGTCGTCATGGGAGCGGCGGCCTTTGAGGAAATGCTCCAGATCCATGATGATGCCGCCGATGACCGCCTTGGGGCCGTGGGGGGCGTGTTTGGCCAGCTCCTCTTCGACTCGTTCTTCGCCAAACTCGACGCCTTTGGGGTCCATGGCCTCGTTGACGCCGTCGGTGTAAAGCAGGAGACAGTCTCCTGGCTCCATGTCGAAGCTGGCGTCCTTGGTCACACGTTCAAAGACGGCCCCTTTGTCGATGCCGACGCCGAGGCCGGGCGGGTGGATGGACTCCACCTTGCCGGTGGCCTTGCGCCAGAGCAGGGCGGCATTGTGGCCGGCGCGGGACAGAGTGAGCGTGGAACCGTTCTGCTCCATGACCACGTAGGACATGGTGATGAACATGTCCTCACGGATGTCCGGGGCGATCTGGCGGTTGACGGCTGCGAGGACGCTGCTGGGGGAGGTTGAGCCCTGGGATTTGGCGCGCATGAGCGTGCGGCACATCACAGTGATCATGGCTGCGCCCAAGCCTTTGCCCGAGACATCGGCGATCACGGCGCCGAAACGGCCGTCCGGCAGCTGCAGGTAGTCAAAGTAGTCGCCACTGAGGGTGCGTGCAGGAATGTTCCGCCCGGCGATGATGAAGCCCGGCACCTGGGGATCTGCGTCTGGAAGGAGGACCTTCTGAATCTGGCTGGCGTTTTGCAGCTCCTGCTGATCCATGCGGTTTTTGGAGGCCTCCTGATGAGACATGGCATTGGCCAGCGCGAAGGCGGACTGCTCGATGAGGGAATTGAAGACTTCGAAGTCGTTGGCGTTGTAGCTGCGGCCATCCTTTGGGGATGTGACGGCGAGAATGCCGAGCCTGCGCATGCCAAAACTCAGCGGGCCGATCATGGCGGTGACACCCTTCTGTGAGGTCACCAGATGCTCGCCGAGGCGCATCTCGGCGCCGAGGTCTGAAAGAAGCTCGGTTTTTTGCTGAACGAAGACGCTGCCAAGCAGCCCGCTTTTCACCGGCTCTGCGTGCATGCGCAGGGTGCTGAGCAGGGTGGCGGGGTTTTCCTTCATCAGCAGGCGCACGCGTTCGGGCAAGGAAATGAGAGGGGCGCAGAAGTCGGAGTAGTGGCGGGGGACGAGCTGCTGGGAGGCTTCATCGAAGAGGTAGAGCGCGCCGCCAGTGCTCTGGGTCACGCGGATGGCTCCCTCGACAATGAGGCGGTACATGGATGCCTGTTGGTCGTCCCGCCAGATGGCTTCGCCGAGATCGTGCAGATAGTGGAACATGCGGCGCTCTTCGGCGACGATGGCCTCCTCCTCGGCGCGCAGCTCCGCGATGGCATGCTTTTGCTGCCGGGCAATCTGCGCCAGCATCACCAGTCCCGCCGTCATCAGCAGCACGATCAGGACAAGTAAAGCGATGGTCATGGTGTCATCAGGCGGCCCGGCTCATTCCGGGGTGCGCCTAGGCGGATGCGGCAGATGTGCCGGCTTCCAGCTCCTTTTCCAAAAACTCGATCACGTCATGGAAGCGGCTTTCATTGGCATCGCTCACCTCGGCCAAGGCCTGATGGGCTGACAGCACGTGCTGGGTCTGGACCTCCTTGCATTCGGCGTTGGATTCATTGCACTGCTGGAGTGCGGTGGAAACTTTTTTACGCTCCGTTTCCCAGAGGGTGCCTTCGCGGTCCAGGTCGAGAATGTGGTCCAAGCCAAGGCTTGTGAGGAGTTGGAGATTGCGCTGGTTGGCATTGACGACGCTGAGGGAGCCGCCGCCTGTTTCGCGCAGATTGAGGGCTGCGCCGGTAAGCATGCCGAGGAAAGTGGAGTCCATCATGGGACAGCGTTCCAGATCGACGACAAGATTTCTCATTCCCTGGGCGACCACGCGCTGGAGAGCTTTTTTAGCCTGCAGGCTGTTCTGGAAGGTGCCCCTTCCGTCCACTCTCATCCAAAATACGCGTCCGATGGTGCCAACAAGTATGTGAGTGGGAGGAGTCATGCGTGGGGGGGTTAGTTCCAGAGCGCGGATTGCTGGCTGACCAGCTCTTCCTTGCCTCGCAGGACGCTGACGCGCCATGCGATTACGCGGCCACTGTTCTGATATTCTGGGCCGATTACCTGGAATTTGGAAACGTTGCTACGCCGAATATCTTCGACGACCTGCTCCTGCACACGCTTGCTTAGGCCTGACTTCGCCTGCTGATACTCGAAACGCACGGTCACGGGGCCGGTGCGGTCATCCGCCTTCCAGAAGAAGGCGTAATAGTGGCCGAAACGGTCCACGATTTCTTTCTTGGTCACAGCACCATAAGTGAAATGCTGGCGCTCGAAGAGGATCGTCTGGTTGGTCGTCTGCGGCGTAAAGAAAGGCATCAGGTGGTAGTATTTCACCTTGGTGATCTTTCCTCCAGGGCCTTCAACGGTGCTGGAACATGCAGAAAGCGCAAAAGCCAAGATGGCAAGGCATCCAAGTCGGAGGCAGAAGGCGCGTTTCTCTGGTGTCATGAGGGATAGGAATATTAATTCTGGACGCTTGATGTCAACGTTCCCCTTCGATTCTTCATTGCGCCAGCACAGAATTCATAAAAGTGACACGGGATCGACATCCCAGGTGACAATGACATCAGCCGGCAGGGACGTGGACTGCAGGACTTGCTGAATGTGGCGGCAGAGGGGGCGGATTTTGGGCGTACGTAACAGAAGCTGAAAGCGATACTGGCCATGCGCCTTGGCCATGGCACAAGGGGCGGGGTCTCCCATCAGCACCTCTTCAGAGAGGCCTTCGAGCAATCTGCGATGAAGGGTTTTCAGGGCAAATTCGGCCATGGCCTGGTGTTTTCCCCGACTGGCGAGGATGACGACGTGTGTATAGGGGGGGTAGTGAAAAGCCCGCCTCTGCTCCAATTCCTGCTGGGCAAACCCTGCGAAATCATTGTGCCTGGAGAATTGTACGGCCGGACTGTGGGGGGCGTACGTCTGCACGACGACCTCTCCTTTGACCTCTCCGCGCCCGGCTCTTCCCGCCACCTGCACCAGCAGCTGGAGTGTGCGCTCGGCTGCGCGAAAGTCCGGCAGATTGAGCGCCAGATCGGCATTCAAAACGCCCACGAGCGTGACGTTGGGGAAATCGAGCCCCTTGGCGATCATCTGAGTGCCGATGAGGAGATCGAGCTTTTGAGCGCGGAAGTCGCGCAGCAGATCGCGGAGCTGGTTTTTGCGCTGGATGGTGTCTGTGTCCACACGTGCGATGCGTGCCTGTGGGAAGACCTCGCGCACGGCGGTCTCGACGCGCTCGGTGCCGAAGCCGGAAAATTTCAGGCCGGGCTCCTGGCAGGAGGGGCACTTGGAAGGAGGCAGCCGCCGTGAGCCGCAGACGTGGCATACGAGGCGGTTTTCGTGCTTGTGCAGCGTCATGGGGATGCTGCAGTCCTGGCACTGCACCGTCTCCCCGCAGGTGATGCAGGAGAGGGAGGTATTGAAGCCGCGACGGTTGAGGAAAAGGATGGTCTGCTCCCGCTTCTCCAGGCGTGCGGTGATGGCGGCGCGCAGTTTTTCGGAGAGGATGCCGGCGTTGACGATGCTGACGCCGGTGCCTTTGCGGCGCTCCATGCGCATGTCCACGATACGGATCAGGGGCAGGGTACGGCCATCGGTGCGTTGCAGCATCTCCAGCAGTTCGTATTTGCCGCTGCCTGCGTTTTCGAAGGATTCGAGGCTGGGCGTGGCGCTGCCGAGAAGGACCACGCATTTCTCAATGCCGCCACGGACTACGGCCACGTCCCGGGCATGGTAGCGCGGTGTCTCATCCTGCTTGAAGGAGGGCTCGTGCTCTTCATCCACGATGATGATGCCCAGACGCTCAAGCGGGGCGAAGATGGCGCTGCGTGCCCCGATCACGATGTCGGCCCGGTCTTCATGGATCTTGAACCACTCGTCGTGGCGCTCCCCATCGCTCAGGTGGCTGTGCAGAACGGCGATACGGTCGCTGCGGTCAGAAAAGCGCGCCTTGAAGCGCTCGATGGTCTGAGGGGTGAGGGCGATCTCCGGCACCAGAACGAGGGCCGTGCCGCCGCGCTCCAGCACACGGGCGATGGCCTGCAGGTATACCTCTGTTTTGCCACTGCCGGTGATGCCGTGGAGGAGGATGGGTTTTGAAGGCTGGGCTGAATCAATGGCGGCCGAGATGCGGTCATAAGCCACCTGCTGCTCGGCGGTGAGTGTGAGTGGCTGGCTGGGGAGGAAGACTTCTTCCTGAAAGGGATCGCGCTCCACGCGCACCTCGCTGCGGGTGATCCAGCCCGCCTTGATGAGGGGCTTGAGGATCGTGGCAGCGCGTGGGACATCCCTGCGGATCTGGCTGAGGGTGGCCTCTCCCTGGCAACTGCGCAGGATCTCAAGGACACGCGCCTGCATGGGGGCCTTGTTCATGAGCTTTTCGAGCTCGGCAGGGGAGGGGTCGCGCAGGAGCTTGAGATGGCTGTCCATCACAAAGCTGCCGGGCTTGTCGCGCACGGCCTGGGGCAGCATGGTGCGGAGCACGGTGTGGACGGAAACGAGGTAGTAGTCCGCGATCCAGCGCGCGAGGCGGAGCAGAGCGGGGGTAAACATGGGCCGCCGGGCCACGATGGAGGAGATCTCCTTGAGCCGGCCACGGTGGGAGGACTCATTCAGCAGCTCAAGCACCACGGCGACCATCTGGCGGTTTTGCAGCGGCACCATGACCCGGGAGCCTACGACCACGCCTTCTGCGAGAGAAGCGGGGATGGTGTAGTCCAGCTCCATGGCGGCGGCGCCCTCAAGCTGCACGCGGGCAATGCGAGTGGTGTCTGGCTGAGGGGTGGCCGGTACAACCGCAGGCAGGCCAAACAGATCGCTCTGTCCGGGGGCTGGGGCGTTGGTCGGCTGTGGGATGGGCATGTGCTGCATCCTAGCCTTCGTGAATCGCAGGCCAAATACGATTCTTCTTTTGAGAAACAAACCTGCCCGTGCGATGGTTTCCACTCAGCAGCACGGAACGAACGGCATGTGGCACTTTCTGACAGAGCACTGGCGCGACGGCGTGGAGATTCTCATCCTCGCCGCGCTGGCGTATCATGGCTATTTGTTCTTCCGCGCTACTCGCGGTGCGCGCATCCTCACCGGGCTGCTGGTGCTGCTGCTGAGCCTGGCGCTGATCTCCCTGCTGCTGGAGCTCTCTGTGATCAGCAGCCTGCTGCAGCGGTTTTCGGTTTTCCTGGCGATCGCGCTGGTGATCATCTTCCAGCCGGAGCTGCGCCGTGTGCTGGCTGAGCTGGGGAGCAGCCGTATTTTTTCCTTCAACCGCCCGGACCCCGAGGCGCTGGATGTGCTGATGGAGGCCATGCAGCAGCTCTCTTCCCGCCGGTGCGGGGCGTTGTTTGCGCTGAAGCGCGGGATTGATCTGAAGCCCTATGTCGAGTCCGGCGTGGAGCTGGATTCGGTCATTTCACCCGAGCTGATCACGACGATCTTTCATCCCAAGACGGCGCTGCATGACGGAGGTGCGATTATTGACCAAGGGCGTATCTCGGCTGCAGGCTGTGTTTTCCCGGTGAGCCAGCGTGAGATCCAGGACCGCGCCATCGGGCTGCGGCATCGTGCAGGCATGGGCATCTCCGAGGAGACGGATGCCATCGCGCTGGTGGTTTCTGAGGAGACGGGGGCTCTTTCTCTCTGCTTCCAAGGAAAGCTGGAGCACGATCTGGAACCGGATGAGCTGCGCCGGCGGATCAATGAAATTCTCTCGGATGGCGGCGCTGGCGCCCATCCAGAATCAGCCACGGAGGGCAGTCATGAACTGGGGGCACCAACTTAAAGAACTCATCACCCGCAACTGGCGGGAAAAGATCATCTCCCTGGTGCTGGCGTTTTTGTTCTGGTTTATGATCAAAGCGCAGGATGCCCGGCAGGCACTGCCGTATACGATGCCGGCGCCACGGATTCCGCAGCCCACCTCCATCGCGCCGCCGCAGCTCACACCAGTGATCCCTCCTCCTACGCAGGCTCCGCCACAGCTGGAGGCTACGCTGCCGCCGGCCAGCGCCGCCGCGCCTGCTGCCAAGACCGGGGAAGCCATCAAGGGTGCCGCCGGGCTTTGACACTCAGGGAGTCCTGAGCTAGAAGCGCCGTCCTATGTCTGAAAAGCGTCAGTTCTTCGGCACCGACGGCGTACGTGCCGTGGCCAATCGTCATCCAATGACCCCCGAGTTTGTCATGCGCCTCGCGCAGGCTGCAGCCGTCGTGCTGGGAGGCAAAGGCGAGGGCGGCGAACGTCCGAAAGCCGTGGTGGGCCGTGATACGCGTGCCTCTGGAGAGATGCTGGAGTCAGCGATCGCCGCCGGGCTGAACTCCGCCGGAGTGGACGTGATTTTGGCCGGCCAGCTGCCGACTCCGGCGGTGGCGATGCTGAGCGAGCAGCTCGGAGCCAATTTTGGCATCATCGTTTCTGCCTCCCACAATCCTTTTACGGATAACGGCGTGAAATTCGTCCACGGAAATGGGCGCAAGCTGAACGACAAGACAGAGTCTGCGATTGAGCGTCTGGTGCTGGGCACGGAAGACACGCCACGTCCTGAGGGGCGTGGGATCGGTCGAATTACAAAGCTGGCGGATGGTGTGGACCGCTATGTGGCGCATGCAGTTTCCTCGATGGGCGGTGTGCGCCTGGACGGGATGCGCGTGGCGCTGGACAACGCGCATGGCGCCTCCTCCTTTACCAGCGCGCTGGCGCTGGAGCAGCTGGGTGCAGATGTGCAGGTCTTCCATTCCGAGCCGGACGGTTTCAACATCAATGAGGAGTGCGGCTGCACGCATTCTGAAGAGATCGAGCGCATCGTGCGCCAGTGCCAGGCGGAGGCGGGGATCGCGCATGATGGTGATGCCGACCGCGGGGCGCTGTGCGACGAGCTGGCCATCGCGCTGGATGGCGATGAGCTCATGGCCATCGCCGCCGAGTCCATGCTGCGCAAAGGCACTCTGAAGCATAACACGCTGGCCGTGACGGTGATGAGCAACTACGGGCTGGATGATCTCGTGTCCCGCCTTGGCGGTCGCGTGATCCGCACCGGAGTAGGCGACCGGTACGTGCTGGAAGAAATGCATGCACGTGGGTTGAACTTTGGCGGCGAGCAGAGCGGGCACATCATCTTTGGTGACTGGGCCACCACCGGCGACGGACTGATCTCCGGCCTGCAGGTGCTGCGAATCATGAAGGAAACCGGCGAGCCGCTGAGCGAGCTGCGCAAGTGCCTGAAAAAATTCCCGCAGTGCGCGCGCAACCTGCGCGTGCGTGCCAAGCCGCCGGTGGACCAGCTGGTGGAAGCACAGAAGATCATCAAGGAAACGGAGAAGAAACTCGGTGACTATGGCCGCGTGCTGCTGCGCTACTCCGGCACGGAGTCACTGATCCGCCTGCTGGTGGAAGGACGAGACGTGGAATATCTCGAAGCGCAGGCAGACAAAATCGCGTCCGCAGTGCTGGCGCAGATCGGGTAAACCTTTCAGCGATGAAGAGCCATTTTCATCCGGCATTAGCCCTTGGCGCTTGCATCATCATCGGGTGCGGCGTTGTCACCATGGGTTTTGCCAGGGAGTCAGGCCAGATTGTTGCATTTTTGGCTATCGCCTTTGGCGGGTGGCTGCTCAAGCAGGTCATGGAGAGTGCAAACAAGGAATGAGCGTGAGCCATTATTTCATTACCGGAACTGATACGGACGCAGGCAAGACCTATGTCACCTGCCTGCTGCTGGAGGCGCTGAAGCGTGAAGGCAAGCGGGTGACGGGATTCAAGCCGTTTGTCTGTGGCCAGCGTGATGACGCCATTCATCTGGCCAATGCCGGCAGCGGTGGGCTGACGGTGGACGAGGTGAATCCGGTGTGGTTCAAGGTGCCTGCGGCTCCGTATGCGGCGGCACTGATGGAGAACCGGAGGTTTGAGCTGAACGACGTCATCGAGCGGTTTCAGGAGATCGCGCAACGGCACGAGCATGTGCTGGTGGAGGGTGCGGGAGGCTGGGAGGTGCCGCTGAATGAGTTTTCGACGATGGCGGACTTTGCGCAGCGGCTGGCGCTGCCGGTGATCGTGGTGGTGAACAACAAACTGGGCTGCCTGAACCACACGATCTTAACTGTGCGCAACATCCAGGCCCGGGGCATGACCTGCGCCGGGGTGATCCTGAACTATGTGCAGGAGGAACGCGACGCGGCGAGCATCAGCAACCGGATGGTGCTGGAGCATTTTCTTGATGTGCCGGTGCTGGCGGAAGTGATGCACGGAGAGACGGAGATCGAGTGGCCGCTGTAGGTGTCAGCGGTGAGATTGAAACACAGTTGAGCAGGCGTCCTCTGTGCATAGCTTCCTTCTACATGAAAGCGACCATTGTCGTCCTCTTTTTGTCCGCGCTCAACATGACCGCCAAGTCTCAGGACAAGGCCGCGCTGAACGAGGCAATCTCGGTGTTTAACGAAATTGACGCCCACTTCAAAGATTGGACGCATTACTCCTATGGCGCTGATAATCTCGAAGGAGGGAGATCATACCAGAATCAGGTTTGGAAACACGATAGTGATGCAGGTTTTGTGAAAGTGGAGATGCTCAACGTCAACGAGCACGGCGAGACCAAGGTACAGTACTATTTGAAGGGCGACCGCTTGTTCTTCACGCTGGACCGCTCGGAAACGACGCTGACGATGCCCAATGCGCCGACGGATGTCGTGGAGAAGCGCTGCTACTTTGCAAACAATCAGCTCATTCGGCAGTTGGAAAAAACGGCGCAGTTTCCCGAAGGCGCGCCCATGGACACCAAGGGCTTCAAAAACCGCGAACTGTCCTTGAATGCTGACAAGACTGCCGCTGAAACCTACATGGCCCAGCACGCGCTGGCCGCCTCTGTCATCGAGCGCGCTCGAAAAATCCAGGAAGAGCAGCAGCAGCAGCCAGCGGATGCGCCTGCGGCCTTATCAGCCGCCAGCATGGCGGGTGAAGGCTGGCGGCTGATCGCAGGATCAGTGTCGCGCGATGGCAACTATGCCCTCGCCTGGGGCCTCAAAGGAAAAAAGGAGATCACCGGCGAAGCTGAAGAAGACGGTGCCTTATCAGCCGACCCCGGTGACCCGGATCTTGTAAATTACGTCGTCGATCTTCACACCAAGGCGATCGTGGGTACTCTTCAAGGCAGGCACTTTGGTGACAGACAGCGCTATAACCACATAACCAATGAGACCGAATGGTCGAGTGACTCCATGTATGTCGCCCAGGTGTGCAGTTTCAAGTGGCACACGAGCAGCGCCTTCGTCTATGATCTGCAGAGCGGTAATGCGGTGTCTCGTGGAACTGATCTGATTGCTCCGGCCGCTTCTGCAGCCCTCAAGAAACTGCAAGGCAGCCCCCAGCTAAAAAAGTTCAAGCCTGATGAATTCGCCATCAAATTGAACGAAGTGCGCATCATGCAGCGTGCGTCTGCTTACGTGCTGATGGTGAATGTGCTGGGCGAAGTGCCCAAGAAAGTTGATGATGACGCCTTTTTTAAGTGCACAATCTCCTTCAGTCTGACCTCGGGCGAGAACAACGCTTTGCTAGGGCTCAAATGGTTGAGCACGGAACTGCTCGCGGATTGAGGGCGAGTTTTGTCCCGACCTTCGATTCAAGCTGCCCGAATAGTTTGTCTTGCGACGAACACAACGAGAATGCCGACCAAAATTCCCAGAGCCATGGAGGGCGGGATGTCGCTGGGCCAGTGGGCACCGCAGTAGATACGAGAGTACGCCACGGCTGCCGCCAGCAGGTATGTGATGATGCCTGCGCGGCGATAAAAGGAGGCGATGACCGTGGCCACGGCGAAGAGATTGACGGTGTGGCTGGAGGGGAAGGACTTGCCACGGGTGGCACCGTTGGGCTCGCTGGGTTTGACCACGGGAGGCTGGAAGAGGCGCATGAAGGCGGGGGAGCCGTGGCCGAGATCCCGGATGATGACATCGGACCGGGCATCGCGAGGGCGAACGCGGCCGATGGTTTTTTTGAGCGTGTTGGAGATCACGCCATCGCCCAGGCCGATGGCGATGCCTGCGCACAGCAGCATGGTGCGTGCGCGCCTGCCGCCACGCCATGCCGTGAGCAACGCGGCCACGATGATGAGCGGCAGCCAGGCCTCGATGGCGGAGAGAGCGGGCATGAGCCAGTCGAGCGCCGGATGAGACCAGGCGGAGTTGATCTGATGGAGCAGGCTGAGATCCCAGGAACTCATTGCGGGCGAACGGGTTTCCAAGCTCTCAGATTGTGCCCGAGATAGACGGTGAACTCCATCACCCGCCTGCCCAGCGGAATGCGGATGCTGCCGCGCTTTTCCAGCTTTTCAAAGGCCTCGGTGAATTCGGTGCTTTGCAGCAAAGCCGGATTGGGGCCGGGCTCCAGAATGAGGGCGTCTGAACCGATGCGCTCCTCGGGCCCCGGCCAGATCTCGTACTGAGACTGCACGGTGCCGCTGGGCTCCCAGCGGTAAACGCGTGGGTGGGAAGGCATGTAGAAAGCCATCTCTGCGGCATTGTAGCGATGGCTGAGCGCCATGACGAAGGTGTTCTTTTTGTCAGGCACCTGATCGAGAAACTTCTGCGCCTCGATGCCTGCTTCATTCCAGCCGCGCAGGCTGGCGAGCTTGTCGATTCCCTTCAGGTCTGTGCTGAAAATGATGACGAGGGCGAGATGCACGATGAGTACGAGCGTGCCGCCCACGCGCAGAGACCAGCGCTCCCAGCCGGGATGGGCCTTGAATGGAGAAACGCCGCGCAGCCAGACCGCTGCGAGGATGAAGGCGGGGACGAAGAAGACAGCGGGCCAGTTGGGATTGATGCGCTGACGCAGGGCCAGCAGGGCAAAGCAGGCCAGCCCGGGGACGGCGGCCAGCGCGATGTAGGTGAGCTGGCGGGAGAGATCCTTGCGCAGCTTTACCACCGCGATCATGGCCGCCACCATGGCTGCGAATGTGACCGGGGTGTAGATGAGTGCCTGCAGGCCCACGTTTTCCAGGGTGCGGCTGAGCCAGCCGAGGAAGTCCAGCTTGGCAGCGTCAAAGTGGTGTTTGGTATGCTCAAGGGTGATCCAGCCGTGGCTTTGATTCCAGCGCAGCACGGGGATGATGGAGGACATGCCAAGGAGGATGGCGAGCCACATGCGGGGATTGCGCAGCAGGGCGCGGTCTTCGCGGGAGACGATGCCGAAGAAGATCATGAGGGCCGGGAAGACCAGCATCATCTGCTTGCTCAGGGTGCCCAGACCGATGACCAGGGTGAGTGCGAGCCAGCGGATGTTGCAGGAGGGTTTTTGTGCGGCGAGCCAGAAGAGAAGCAGGCCCAGCGTCCAGCAGAGGAGCAGGGGGGCATCGATGGTGAGCAGCAGGTTCAGGCCGGCATTGGCGATGGTGAGCAACACCAGGACAGCGGTGAGGAAGGCCGTGCGTGCGTCTGTGAGCAGCAGCGCCATGCGGTGGATGATGACCAGCGTGACCGTGCCAAGCAGCAGCGCTGAGAAGCGGATGCCCCATTCCTCATTGCCGGTGAGCCAGCCGATGACGCCCATCATCCAGCCGATCATGGGCGGCTTGCTGTAATAACACCAATCCGGCCTGCGGCCCCAGTCCCAATAGTAGGCCTCGTCCCCGGCGAGGTCGGCTCCATTGACAAAAAGCAGCATGACGCCGACACGCGCGACGAATACGGCGGCCAGCAGCCACCAGAAGCGTTGGGTCCATGTCGGGGAGTCAGATGCGGGAGTCTCAGCCATGCAGGTGCACGATAGCGACGACTGCGTGAGGAGAAAAGGGAATCCAGCGGGGAGAGCTTGTTTCTTGACGATGAGTGAAGAGCTTGCGCCCTGCGGCTGCGCTGGCACCATGACTGCTCGAAATGACGGACCCCACGGCGCAATCTGAAATCGACTGGCTCTACAGCACGCAGCTCTTTGGCATCAAACTGGGGCTGGAAAACGTGCAGCGGCTGCTGCGGGAACTGGGATTGCCCAAGGCGGGGCAGAAATTCATCCATGTGGCGGGGACGAACGGGAAGGGCTCCACCTGCGCCTTCATGCATTCGATTTTAAAGGCGGCAGGGATCAACGCAGGTCTTTTCACCTCGCCGCATTTGATCCATTTTGGGGAGCGGATTCGTGATGCGGAGCGGATGATTACGCCGACAGAAATTGCGGCAGGGGTGAACCGGCTGCGTGAACAAGTGGCAGGCTGGGATCCGCATCCCACCTTCTTTGAGCTGACGCTGGCGCTGGCGCTGGAGTGGTTTGCGCAGCAGGACTGCCCGTGGGTGGTGCTGGAGACGGGGCTGGGCGGGCGGCTGGATGCGACGAATGCCATCACGCCCGAGGTTAGTGTAATCACACCGATCGGCTGGGATCACATGGACATGCTGGGGGACACGCTGGGCAAGATCGCGGCGGAGAAGGCGGGGATCATCAAGCCGGGAGTGCCGGTGGTGACTATGGTGCAGGAACCGGAGGCGATGGAGGTGATCAAGCGCACGGCTGCCGAGCGTAGGGCGGCTTTGACGGTGATCGACGAGCCGTGGGCAGGGGAGACGGGGCTGGCGGGGCCGCACCAGCGGTGGAATGCAGCAATGGCTGTGGCAGCGCTGCGTGCTGAGGGGTTTGATTTGGATGAGGCGGTGATCGCGCGAGGTTTGCGCAAGGTGCAGTGGCCTGCGCGGTTTCAGAAGGTCGGCGGCTGCATCATTGATGGTGCGCACAATCATGATTCAGCCCGTGTGCTGGTGCAGACGTGGCAGGAACAGTTTCCGGAGGAGCGGGCCGAGATCATCTTTGGCGCGGTGGCCGGCAAAGACACGGCTGCGGTGATGAGGGAGCTGGCGCCGATTGCTGGGAGCTGGCGTTTCACAGGCTTTGAGTCGCCGCGTGCGCTGCCGCCGGAGAAGCTGGGTGAAATCTGGGACGGGCTGAGGATGGGTGAACATCCTGTGACAAAGCACGCGGGCATTGCCGATGCTTTGCGTGGAATGAAGCCGGGTGCGCGAGTGCTGATTGCGGGCTCGCTTTATCTGGCGGGCGAGGCGCTGGCGCTGTTGGAGGACAAGGCGGCTGCGTTTGAGAAGAGTGCGCAGTGAGGAGAGGCAGACTGGGGTGGCGCTATTCCTCTGCGGCCACGGCTTTGATCTTGTAGCCGTTTTCGTTTTTCTCGAGCTTCATGAGGCCGCGCTCGGCCACGGCCTCCAGCAGGGCGCTGAAGGTGCTGAAGCCGTAGAAGCGCTCGTCAAACTGGGGCTGGAGGCGGCGGATGGCCTGCTTGACGGGGCCCGCCCAGACGGTGTCGCTGCCACTGCGGCCCAGCATGGCCTCCACGGTCTCCACCACGATCTGGATGGCCTTTTCGGGGTCGCCACCGGCTTTCTTTTCCGGAGAGTGATGCTGTGGTTTGGCAGAGGAGGATGCCTGCTTGGCACGAGCGAGGCGTTTGCGGGTCTTTTCCTCCTCGCGCACGAGGTCGTCGTAAAAGATGAACTCGTCGCAGTTGTCGATGAAGAGGCTGCTGGTGCTCTGTTTTACGCCGACACCGATGACGGTCTTGTTGTTCTCGCGCAGCTTGCTGACGAGAGGGGAGAAATCGGAGTCGCCGCTGACGATGGCGAAGGTGTCCACGTGGGGCTTGGTGTAGCAGAGATCGAGGGCGTCCACGACCATGCGGATGTCTGCGGAGTTTTTGCCGCTTTGGCGGACATGGGGGATCTCGATGAGCTCGAAGGAGGCCTCGTGCATGGCGGCCTTGAAGCTCTTGTAGCGGTCCCAGTCGCAGTAGGCCTTCTTGACGACGGTGCTGCCTTTGAGCAGGAGGCGGTCGAGGACCTTGCTCATGTCAAACTTGTCATACTGCGCATCCTTCACGCCGATGGCCAAGTTTTCAAAGTCGCAGAAAACGGCGATGGTGTGCGTGCGGTCGGGATGAGCTGCCATGATGAGGAATGGTCCGTCCATGCAGGCGGATGGTCAACCAGTGTCTTGTCAACGGTCGCAGCATGTTGCGCAAAGGATTGACACTGGCTGTGCTTTTCCGCTTCGATGCGCGGATGGATTCGAAATGGCAGATTTTTCTTTGTACAGCGGCAGGCATGGCGCTGCTGACCACGGTGGTGCTGCATCTGGCGCTGATACCCTGGCGGCGGAGTGCGGGCTGCCACTGGACGGAGCGTGCGCGGCTGCTCTGGCCTGCGCGGCGGGTGTCTGTGGCGCTCGTGTTTGCCAGCAGTCTGTCGGGCGGCTTTTTGGGAGGGGTGGACTGCGTCAGCGGGCTGGTGAACTCCTACTCCGTGGTGGGACTTGTGTGCGGCTTTCTGGCGGGCACGTTTTTTTTCACGCGCGCGATCGAGCCGCGCTACCGCTTCCTCACCTGGCTGAATGAGACGTTCTGGACGGCGCTGGTGCAGTTTGGCATCTACGGCATCCTGCTCGGGCTGATGTGGTCGATGCCGAACGTTGTCGGACCTGCTGAATGGCTGCGCTTTGCCGTGGGGCTGGTGGGGGTGCTGGTCATCGCCACCGGCGTGTGGCTGCCGCTGCTGAAGCTCTTTCCGCACAAGCGGAAGCCGGAGGAGGATCGGCTGGAGGCCATTGTGAAGGAAGTCGCCGCACAGACGGGGCTGACACCGCGGTGGACTTTTTTCAGCAAGTCGCCCAAGGCCTTTGCTGGTGCGCTGGTGCATCTGCGCAGTCTGGTGCTGACCTCCCGCCTGATGGAGATCCTGAATGACGAGGAGCTGCGTGCTGTGCTGCACCATGAGGTGGCGCATCTGCGAGAGGGGTTTGGGGTGAAGCTCTCGCGCCTGCTGCCCATCGTGGGCATTTCCGCCCTGGCTTTCATGAATCCTGTGGAGCATGTCTATGGCCTGAATGGCATTGTGCTGCTGTTTCTCTGCCCCGTGCTGTGTGCACGTCTTGCACGAGCGATCGCGCGGCGGATGGAGCATCGTGCGGATGATGCCGCCATCCAGGGGGCTGATCCGGTGCAGTATGCGCGTGCGCTGGAAAAGCTTTACGAAGCCAACCAGATGCCCGCCGTGATGCGAAGCAACAGCATGGTGCACCCGCATCTCTATGACCGCATGCTCGCCGCAGGGGTGACGCCTGACTATGCGCGTCCTGAGCGTCCGGGGATCATGGCCTGGCCGGGATGGGTGGTGCTGCTGGCTCCCGTGGCCCTGATGGTCCTGATGCTGACCCAGATACTGACGAAAGCTCCGCACTCATCGAAAGCCCGAGCGGAGCCCAGGCTCGAAAATCATCGGTAAAACGGCCACGCCGTGAGGTTTGGCGTTCCCAGAGACTCCTGCTCGAAGTCGCCTTTGGTGCCGGAGGTTTGCATGGCCTGCAGCTCCGCGTGACAGTCTGCCATGTGTGGATCTTCGAGGAGGCGGCCGAGAATCTGGTGGTCGCGCTGGGTCAGTGGTGTGGCATGGGCGGAAGGCCGCCAGTGCATGTGAATGGACTGCACGGGAACATGGGCGATCTCGCGCAGTCTGCGCAGGATGTCCCAGCCGCTGGGGTCGGTATCGCCGAAATGATAGCGCGGGAGATCTGGCGGAAGTTTTTCCATGAGGAGCCTGACCGCCTGGGTAGGGAAGGAGGTGGCGACGATGAGGGTGGTGCGTTGGGCGTCCGCACGCGCGAGCTGAGGGAAGGTGGTTTTGCGGTTTTCGACTGTGAGGAGGCGCTGGGCGGTGGTGGTGATGTGACTGGCGCCCTCAAGCTCTGCGACAGACAGGGTGGACTCGTAGCGGAGATCGAGCGGCTTGGAGTGATCTGCGAAATGCAGAACCAGCGGGCCGCAGTAGTGCAGGGTGCTGTGGCTCGTCTGGATGCCGATGGCCTCCAGAGGCGTCTCGCGGTCAAAGAGAGCTTCCAGGGCGCGTTCGATAAAGCTCTGCTGGGATTCGAGATGCTTGGAGCTATGACCGAGCTGGGAGCTGGCATCACGGATGAGGGTGCCTGCGGGCCATTCGCGGCTGGTGATTTGAAACAGAAGTGACAGCAGCTCATCCACACGTGCTGGCTCCAGCCAGCGGAATGGTTCGAGCACCCGTGGAATAGTGAAGGCGGCTTCCAACCGCTCGCACAGGGCAGCCCACATCTCTGGCATGAGAGGGTGTGTTTTCGCTGACCATGCTCGCACGACATCCAAAGCCTGCTGTCGTGCCGCAGCACCAGGCTGTGTGCCAAACTGCTCATGCAACCATGCTTCCGAATCCAACGGGACGATGATCTTGTCGATGTAGCGCGGGTTGCGTTTACGGGGGACAAGGCGCAGGTGGGGCGTGCGCTGTGCCTCGCGCAGGGCGGCTTGCTGATCTTCGGCGGAGGTGATGCCGGCGTCTTCGAGGAGCTGGTCCCAGTCGCGGCGGAAGGGCTGCAAGGCGTCTGTCACGCGCCGCTTGCGGGCGGCCATCCAGTCCTTGTGCAGCTGGTCCAGCCATTTCATTCCATCAGTTCTGCAAGACGTGAACCTTCAACGCGGACGACCCAGTTTTCGATGTTTTGGATCTGCTCGCTGGCTTCATCGTAAGTGCGCTCCACGCGGCATTGCACGACGGTGTCGGCGTGCTGGAACATGGTGGGCAGGCGGTCTTCGGGGAAGGCCATGATGAGCTGGAGGCCGAAGTTGCGAGCGAGCGCGAGGCAGTCGTCGATGCGGTCGCCGCTGAGCTTGCTGAAGGCTTCGTCCATGACGACGAGGCCGAGATTCTGCGGATCATCGCGGCGGCCGAGATCATATACACGGCGGAAGGCGGCGAGGGTGGCCACAAAGAAGGGGGCCTGGTTTTCGCCACCGCTTTGCTTCTTGGCGCTCTTGTTCAGGCTGATGGCGGCGGCATCTCCACGACCGGCGGGCTTGGCCTCGATGTCCCAGTGGTGGTAGTAGCGGTAGTCCAGGGCACGCTGGTGGCGCTTGTCCTCGGGATTGTCGGCGGCGTCAATGGCGGCCATCAGCTCGTTCTTGGCGCGCTCGATGTCCTCACGTCCAGCGGCGTTGAAGAGCTCCATCTCGGAACCGCTGGGCAGGCCTTTTTCCACGAGCGTCCAGATGGCGGTGTGGGCCTTGTCGGCACGGCTGGTGAGCTGGTAGCGCCAGCCGCCGATCTCGTGGTCCATGGCACGGTTCAGCTCACGCTTGGTGCGGTCGGCTTCGCTGAGCTTTTCGCGCAGGACGTCGAGCACCTGGTGCTGCAGGCGGTCTTCCCACTCGCGCTTGGCTTCGAGGGCGGCGGTTTTGAAACGCTCCAGCTCGTGAGTTTCCAAATCTTCGCGGCGCTTGTCGTAGGCGTCGTTGTCCTCGGCCTCGGCATCAAGTGCGTCGCTCAGGTCGGCATGGGCGGCCACGAGTTCGCGGCGCTGTTCATCGCGCTGACGGCGTGCCTCATGGGCGTGTGTTTCGAGCTGCACGGAGAGTGCGGCGGCCATTTCGATGGACTTGCGCCAGGAGGTGGATTTCTGGCGCTGGGCATTGATGCGTGCGGCGATGTCGTCGTCTGAAATGCCGCGCACCAGCGTGCGCGAAGCCTGGCGGGCGATGCGGGCCTGCTCCTCCTGGAAGATGTCTTCGTTGATGGATTCTTCGAGGCGTGCCTTGGCCAGCTCGAACGCGGTGATGGCGGACTTGAGGCTGCCGATGCGCTCGTGAATACCCTCCAGCGAAGCGTTTTCCACGCGGAGGTTTTCCATGGCCTTCACGTTGTCCGGCGTGGCCAGGAGATCCCAGGTCGCCTGAAGTTCACCGAGTTCTTTGCGCAGCTTGGGAAGAAGGGGAACTTCGTCTGCGCCGTCCGGCACGGTGAAGCGGTCCAGGTGCCACTCTGCGCCGCGATTGAGGAAGGCGCGGAGGTCATCACGATCACGACGCACCTCCTCGATGACGGCATCCGTTTCGCGCAGTTCGTTTTCACGGATGTCGCGCAGGCGGCGCAGGCCTTCTTCACCGAGTGTGAGTTCTTTTTCAGGTGTGAGCTTGAGGCGGCGTGGCGGGTCTTTGAGCCAGCCGTCGAGAGACAAAGCGCGCTCATGTTTGTCGAGCTGTGCGGCCTTGTTTACGGCCACGATGCCACCGAGAAGCTGATCGAGCACTTTGCCCGCGAGTTCATGCTGCGTCTCCAGCATCTCGCGCAGTGAGCCTTTCTCCACCTTGGCGCTGATCTTGGCGGCTTCGTCGGGGTGGATCAGCGGCTCGTTTGCCACGGGTGCCTGCTGAGCCTGATCCCAGGCAGCGCGGAAGTCTTCGGGAATGACGGCGCGGCGATTGTGGCCCAGCACCGTTTCCAGCAGCGGCCACCATTTCTCTGCGGCGGGTTTGACCTCCACCACACGACCGAGCACCACGGCCTTTTGTCCGCGTGCGAGCAGGGCATTCAGCAGAGGCGAGGGTGCGGACTGCCCCTCGCGGAGCTGCGTCAGGTCCTTGTGCAGCGCGCTTTTGCGAATCTCATGTTCGGCCAGACGGGCCTCAACAGGGCGTAGCTGCTCCATCGCTTCATCCCGCAGGCGGATGTAGGCGTGGGAGGAATCGCGTGCGGCGGCAAGGGCTTTGCTTTCATCCTTGCTCTGCATGCCGGAGATTGCGGCGGAGGCACCGGAGATGTCCTGAAGACCGAGGCGGGAGGCGTGCAGCGTCCAGTCCTGCCAGTGGCGCTGGTGGGTGCGGATCTGCTCGTGCAGAGTGGCAGCGGCGGTTTCCAGGCGGCTGATCTCTTTGGTCAGGTCGCGGCGGCGGCGGTCGTTTTCCTCCATTCGCGCCGCTTTGTCGCCGAGGGCGGCGCGTGCGGCCTCCACGGAGCGGCGCAGGCGGTCGCGCTCTTCCAGGGTGTTTTCGTGAACCTTGCGATTGTCCTCGTACTCGGCCTGTTTTTCCTCCAGTTCAGCACGGCTGCGCTGGAGGTTTTCCAGGGCCTCCTCATGCTTCAAGGCGTCGCTGAGGTGGCTGTAGAGAGCGGATTCGCGCTTGGAGCTGACCCAGTCCTGATGGTGTTTGGAGATGCCTTTGAGGCGCTCGAGCTGGTCGTACATTTTCTCCAGACGCTCCTGGGCACGGCGGTGGGCATCCACGCTGGCTTTGACGGCTTTCACATCCGGCATGCCGGGTTCGAGAAGGAACTCGCGCACGAATTTTTCGAAATTACTCTCCGGCTCAAAGGCCATGGCGCGGGGCAGGGTCTTGCCCATCTGCTCCGGGTCAAAGCCCAGGTGGCTGCGCAGCGCCATTTCCTCCAGATAGGCTTTCTGGCGGTCCCATACGTCGCCGTCCAGCTCGCGCTTCACCCGGGTGCGGAACTCGTCTTCAGGCAGAAATTTCAGCGCCTGGGGTCCGGCTTCGCTGTCCAGGAAATCCTGCCATGCCAGCCTGCGTCCGGCGCGGAACCAGATGGTGGAGGGTTTTGCTGTGGGGCTTTCGTATTCGATGCGTGCGCCGTAGGTTTCGCGGCGCGGCTCTTCCTCGCCAGGCTGCAGCGGCCAGGTAAACTCCAGGCCAGCCAGCGTCACGCTGCTGGGGCGCAGGTAGCGCTCATTACCATCGCGGCCGGTGGTGTTGGTGTCGCAGAGGCAGTAGCCGCGCAGGCTGCGTCCGCTGCCTGCACCTGCGGCGGCTTTGTTGAACTTGCTCTGCTGCTCCCCCAACATGACGAACTGGATGAGGTCCAGCAGCGCGCTTTTGCCGCTGCCATTGGCACCGGTGATCAGGGAAAGGCCGGAGACATCGATGATCTGGCGGTAGCCGTACCAGTTCACCGCGAGGATGCGGCTGAGAGTGATGCGCGACTGGCTCATGCAGCGGGCACCTCCTCAGCAACAGTGGTGGCGCCATCTTTTGGCGGCTGAAATGTTTCGGCGCGGGCCTGCCATGCGGCGATGTCGTCAAAAGGAATCACCCGCGCGAGGCTGGGCAGGATCTCGATCTGCATCTCCCCGGCTTGCGTCATGCCTTCGGGTTTGAGCGTGCGCACGAGGCGGTGCCTGCGCAGACGCACGAGGCAGGACTCGATCTGGGATTTTTCCGGGGTGGCGACCTTGTCGAAATACACCTTCAGCGCGGCCCAGAGCTGATCCACCGTCACAATGACGGCCTCCTGGCTTCCGGTGCTGATTTCGTCATCGTACAAGCGCCAGAGCGCGAGAAGCACCAGTGTCTCGTCCTTGTCGAAACGGCCCAGCAGCAGGCAGGATTCGGTGCGAGGTCTGGCCTGCAGCAGCGAATGGTCTTCATCGACAATCAGTTCCAGCGCCAGAGGGGAGAGGTAATCCTCGATGTGCGTGCGGTAATGGTCGCGGGCAAGGAGGTACAGCTCGCGACCGCTGCCCTCGTCTCCCAGCAACACGCCACGCCCCAGCAGCTCCGCCAGCACCTCGCGCAACGCGGCGCGGTCAGCATCTGGCACATCGCTCCAGAAGAAGCGTGGCCAGAGAGGATCTGAGGTGGATGTGGACATGCGGGGGGGGCGGATGATGGAGGAGCTTAAACGTTTGCTCAACCTTCTCTTGTGATGGCAAACCGCTCTACGCGGTGCCCGGCATGCGTGTCGTGTTCCAAGATATGCGGCTCCAGGCCGTTGCGGCGGCGGAGACCGTCCACGCTCCAGCGGACGCGTTTGCCAGCCAGGGCGGGGGCGTGCTCGTAGGCCACCACAGCGAGGAGGTCGAGAAGGTCGTCCGTGGTTTCGAGGTGGATTTCTTCGGTGCTGGTGCTGCTCTTTTTGGTGGGAAGTAGCTTGGCGACGAGGCGCGCGGCACGCTGGGGCGTGAGGGCGAGGCGCTGGCGCTCCTTCCAGGCGGCGAGGACATCGTCTGCGCTTTGTTTGGAGGTGCTGCTTTGGCCGAAGGTGAGATCGACGGGAGCTTTGGTGCGGCGTGGTTTGTAGAGGGACTCGGTGCCGAAGAAGAAGCGTGTCTCGATGCAGCGCGGGGTGAAGTCCGCAGGCTGGCCGCCGAGCTCTGAGAAACGGCCCCCGGCCTGAGCGGAGTTGATGGCGTCGCAGTAGGCCTTGATGATCTCCGGGCGGCGGCCGCGCAGCTCGGTCTGGTAGCGGTAGCGCTGCTGGCTGAGGCGGTTGAAGGCGGCCATGCGCAGATCGATGGCTTCAGCGCGGCGCTTGAGGCCACCGAGATCGCGGTCCAGCCGTGTCAGCAGAGACAAGGCAAGGTCGTAGGACTCGCTGCTCTCGTAGCCGTAGTGCTCGCGCAGGCCTTCGGCGAGGCGTTCGCGCATGAGCGGGTCATCGTGACGCTCGGCGATGGTGCTGCGGGCTTTCTCAATGCGCATGAGCAGGCCGCCGCGGCGGAGGGCATCGTAGCAGACCATGTGCTGGCCCTGGCCGAACTCCTCATAAAGCAGGCTCAGGGTATCTGCGGCGGTGGCCGTCTGCCTTTGGCGCTGCTCAAAGCTGGTGACGATTTTTTCCACGGCATGCAGCTGCTCGATGGCGCGCTGTAGACGCTGGGAGAGATCGGTGATGGTGGAGCGGAGCTGGTCTGGCTGCTGCAGAGTGGGATCGAGCACGCCACGCTCCTCCAGCGTCTGGCACAGGCCGCGCAGGGTATCGGCAAAGGTCTTCAGCTCCGCCACGCGGTCTTCAGCGAGATCACGCAGCATGCGCAGCAGAGGGCGCAGGCCGGGGGTGATGACAGCCCAGCGCTCGTGCAGGCCCAGGGTCTGATCCTCCAGCCAACCGGCGGCAATGAGGCGATTGAAAAACTGGCTGGCGCGCTGGCGGGCGTCGCGCATTGCAGCGCCCTCATCCTCAGCCAGGAGGGAGAGAGGGTGGCGGGCGATGACTTCGCGGATGATTTCGTTGGTTTCGCGCTGGGAGAGCCTGCCCGCCTCACCTGCTTCCTCGATCAGTCGATCGGCGCAGTCCACGTAAACCGGCGCAGAGGGGCGGGCGAGGGGGCGGAAAAAATCCGCCGAGACGCTGCGGCTGAGTCGGGTGCTGAGAGATTCGGCAATCATCTGCGGCCCACCATGCGGAGACTTCACCGTGTGGCAACTGCCCGTCCTACTCCGCTCTAGGCATGGACGATCCCGCCGTGCGACTTGGCATCCGTAAGAGGTGGAATTGGACCAGCGTTGTCCCGGACTGCCCCAATTTTGTCAAAAAACGCCCTTCACCAACCCATGAAGACACGTCTCCTCATCCCTGCGCTCTTCCTTTCCGCCGCCGTGCATGCTGCGCCGCCGAAGAAGGAGGAGGGCATCGACCCGAACAAGCCGGTCTCCTTTTACAAGCATATCCGCCCCATCTTTCAGGCTCAGTGCAATGGCTGCCACCAGCCCGCTAAGAAGAAGGGCGACTACATCATGACGGAGTTTGCCGCCCTGATCAAAGGAGGCGAGGAAGGGCATGCAGTCATCCCGGGCAAGCCCGCTGAATCCAACCTGCTGAAGCTCATCAAGCCGGACGAAAAGGGCAAGGTGGAAATGCCCCAGAAGGCGGACCCGCTGCATGAGACGCAGATTGCGCTGATCGAGCGCTGGATCGTGGAAGGTGCGAAGGATGACACGCCTGCCTCTGCCAAGGCGGAATACGACATGGCACACCCTCCGGTGTATGTGAAGGCACCGGCCATCACCTCCATCGAGTATTCACCCGATGGCAGCATGATTGCGGTGGCGGGTTACCATGAAGTGCTGGTGCACAAGGCGGACGGCAGCGGCATCGTGGCCCGTCTGGTGGGTCTGGCGGAGCGCATTCAGAAGCTGGCCTGGTCTCCGGACGGCAAAAAAATCGCCGTGACCGGCGGCAGCCCGGCGCGCATGGGCGAAATCCAGATCTGGGACGTGGCGGGGAAGAAACTGGAGCTGTCCAAGTCGCTCACGTTTGACACGCTGTATGGCGCAAGCTGGTCGCCGGATGGCAAATACCTCGCCTTTGGCTGCGGCGACAATGCAGTGCGTGCGATTGAAGCCGCCACCGGCAAGGAAACCCTTTTCATGGGCGGCCACAGCGACTGGGTGCTGGACACCGTATGGGGCGTGGATGGCAAGCATGTGGCCTCCTGCGGCCGGGACATGAGCGTGAAGCTGACCGAGGTGGCCACGCAGCGCTTTGTCGATAACATCACCTCCATCACCCCCGGCGCGCTGAAGGGCGGCGTGCAGGCGCTGGCTCGACATCCGCAGCGCAATGAGGTGCTCATCGGCGGCACGGACGGCGTGCCTGCAATCTACCGCATGGAGCGCATCACCAAGCGTGTGATTGGAGACAATGCGAACCTGATCCGCAAATTCCCCGCGATGCAGGGCCGCATTTTTGGCGTGGATTTTGCGCCAGACGGCAAACGCATTGCCGTGGGTTCCTCGAATGAGGGCGTGGGCGCTGTAAATATCTACTCCAGCGACTACGACAGCACGATGCCGGAAGGCGTGAAGAAGATCGTGGAAACCGTGAACGGCAAAGGACCAGAGCTGGACGAGTGGATCGTCAAAGATGTGAAGCAGCTGAGCAGCACCCCGGTGCCCTGTGGCATTTTCAGTGTGACCTTCAGCCCGGATGGCAAGACGGTTGCGGTGGCAGGCCAGGATGGCCAGATCCGCGTGATCGACGCTGCCACGGGAGCCATCGCCAAGGAGTTTGTCTCCGTGCCGCTGGTGAAGGAAAAGGTGCTTGCTGCCACGGATGTGATTGCAGACGACAGCGTGCGCGCGGTGCTGGAAAAAGACACCAAAGTGGAAACCTTGCACACAGGCCCGACGGTGGCCTCCATCGAGGTCGAGCCGATGACGATCAAGATCGGCAAGCCCACCGAGTACGCGCAGCTTCTTGTCACCGCACGCATGAGCGACGGCACCCGCGCGGATGTGACACGCATGGCCAAAATCACGGCGGAGAACACCGATGTGGTGGATGTGAATACGCGCGGCATGGTGCGCCCGGACAAGGACGGCGCCACGAATGTGAAAATCTCATTTCAGGGCAAGACCGCAAACATCCCGGTGAACGTGGCCGGCATGAACGTGGCACTGAAACCCGACTACGTGCGCGATGTGATGCCCATCATGTCAAAGCTTGGCTGCAACCAGGGCACCTGCCACGGCGCCAAGGAAGGCAAGGCGGGCTTCAAGCTCTCCCTCCGTGGGTATGATCCCGTGTATGACGTGCTGGCCTTCACCGACGATATCTCCAGCCGACGTGCGAACGTGGCCTCGCCTGAGCACTCGCTCATGCTGCTGAAAGCCAGCGGTGCCGTGCCGCATGAGGGTGGCCAGCTCACCGTGCCGGGAGAGCTTTACTATGAGTCCCTGAAGGCCTGGATCGGCCAGGGGGCAAAGCTGGATCTGAAGACGCCGCGCGTCACCAGCATCGAGCTGTCTCCGAAGAACCCCGTCATCGAGCGCATCGGTGGCCGCCAGCAGCTTCGCGTCATCGCACACTATGCGGATGGGTATGTCAAAGACGTGACCGCTGAGGCCTTCCTGGAAAGCGGCAATGGCGATGTGATTGAAGCGGACAAGAAAGGCCTCATGACCAGCCTCCGTCGTGGCGAGGCTCCCATCCTCGCCCGCTTTGAAGGCGCGTATGCCGCCACCACAATCACCGTGATGGGCGACCGCACTGGCTTCGCCTGGAAGGAGCCGGAAAAGTGGAACAAGATCGACGAGCTGGTGGCGCAGAAATGGCAGCGCATGAAGATCGAGCCCAGCGGCCTCTGCAGCGATGAGGACTTCGTGCGCCGCATCCATCTGGACCTGACTGGCCTGCCGCCAAAGCCTGAAGAAGTGGCCGCCTTCCTGGCCGACAAGCGCGACACCCGCACCAAGCGCAGCGAGGTGATCGACAAGCTCATCGGCAACCCCGACTTCGTGGAGCACTGGGCCAACAAGTGGGCCGACATGCTGCAGGTGAACTCCAAATTCCTTGGCAGTGAAGGAGCGATGGGCCTGCGCACGTGGATCAAGCAGCAGGTGGCGGACAACACACCGTATGACCGCTTTGCCTATCGCATCATCACCGCCACGGGCTCGAACAAGGACAATCCCGCCGCCGCTTACTTCAAGACCGTTCGCACGGCTGAGGAAATCAGCGAGAACACCACGCACCTCTTCCTGGCCACGCGCTTCAACTGCAACAAGTGCCACGACCATCCCTTCGAGCGCTGGACGATGGACCAGTATTATGAAACCGCGTCGTACTTTGCCCAGATCGACCTCAAAGGCGACCCCGCCGCGAAGGGCCAGACTATCGGTGGCACTGCTGTGGAAGGCGCAAAGCCGCTCTATGAAATCGTGAGCGACAAGAAGGACGGCGAGGTGATGCACCTGCGCACCAACAAGCCCGTGGCTCCGCGCGTGCCGTATGAGAACGAATTGGTGAGCAAGACCGCCAGCACCCGCCGCGAGCAGTTTGCCACCTGGATGACCAGCCCGCAGAACGACTACTTTGCCATGAGCTACGCCAACCGCATCTGGGGCTACCTCACCGGCACCGGCGTCATCGAGCCGCTGGACGACATCCGCGCCGGCAATCCGCCAAGCAATCCTGAGTTGCTGCAGTACCTGACTAACGAGTTCATCCAGAGCGGCTTCAACGTGCGCCACCTGATGAAGATCATCGCCAACAGCCGCACCTACAATCTGAGCCTGGCCACCAACAAATGGAACGAGGACGACAAGACCAACTACAGCCACGCCAAGGCCCGCCGCCTGCCCGCCGAGGTGCTGTTTGATTCCGTCTTTGCCGTGACCGGCAGCATGCCCAACATCCCCGGCGTCCCCAAAGGCACCCGCGCCGCCGCGCTGGCAGACGGCCAGATCAAGCTGCAGGACGGCTTCCTGGCCAACTTTGGCAAACCAGCCCGCGAATCCGTGTGCGAGTGCGAACGCAGCAACGAGGTGAACCTCGGCCCCGTGATGGCGCTCATGAGCGGCCCGACGGTGGGAGACGCCATCAGCGATCCGAACAACGCCATCGCCAAGCTGACGAATGAGATCAAGGACGACCGCCAGCTGGTGGACGCCATCTTCATGCGTGTGCTCAACAGCCACGCCAGCGACAAGGAGATCAACGCCGCCCTGGCCTCCATGCAGGAGATTGACCCAGAGAACAAGCAACTGGCCGCTGCTCTGCAGGCCAAGGAGGCCGAGCAGAAACCGATCATCGAGAAAGCCGAGCAGGAACGTCTGGCTGCCATTGATGCCGCCAAGAAGGAGCTGGAAGCCTACAAGGCCAAAATCGCGCCGGAAGTGGCCAAAAAAGAAGCCGCCCGGAAAGCCGCAATCACCGCTGCCGAAGCCAAGGTGAAAACCGCCAAGGACACGGCACCTGCCAACCAGCCCGCCTGGGAAAACTATCTGGACCTCACCACGGAGTGGCAGCCCTTTGACAGCATCAAAGTGCAGCGTGCCGGCGGTGTGGAGAAGCTGGAGGTGCAGCCCGATGGCAGCCTCTTCGCCACCGCCATGCCCGCAGGCCGTGAGAGCACCGGCAACTACCTGCTCATTGGCAAAACCACGCTCACCAACATCACTGCCATCAAGCTGGAAATGCTGCCCGATGACCGCCTGCCCAACAACGGCCCCGGCCTCGCACCCGATGGCAACTTTGTCATTGGAGAGATCACTGTGCGCACCGATCCCATCGACGCCAAGCGCAGCAAGCGCGGCGGCGAAGAGCAGTTGCTGAAGAACCCGAAGGCCGACTTTGAGCAGACCAACTTTGTCGTCACAGAGGCGCTCAAGAAGGGCAATCGTGACCGCGGCTGGGCCGTGAGCCCGCAGGGAGGCTTCCGCCATGAGGCCACCTTTGAGTTTGCCAAGCCCGTGGCGCACGATGGTGGATCGCAGTTCAGCGTGCAGATCACCTCCAACTTCCAGAACGGGAAGTACAATCCCGGTCGCTTCCGTCTGTGGGTGACCACCAGCCCAATCGTTCGCTTCGGCGCGCCTGCCGCTGTCATCGCTGCGCTCAAGACTCCCGCCGCTGCACGCAAGCCTGAGCAGAAGGAGCTGCTCGCCCAGCACTTCCTCAACCAGTTCAAGGACTACCAGTCTCAGCAGAAGGTGCTGGCCAACGCCCGCAAGCCGCTGCCGGTGGACCCCCAGCTCGTGACGCTTGAAACCCTCTTTGCAGACAGCCAGAAGCCCATCATGCTGGATCCGAAGCTCGTGCAGCTCCGCCGCGATGCCGCCCTGAGCCAGACCCAGCTTGGCAACAAGCGGCTGACTGCGGCGCAGGACCTAGCCTGGGCGCTGATCAATTCACCGGCGTTTTTGTTTAATCATTGAGCCATCATCGATTAACATTGGAAATCGCAGGAGAGATCATCGGTGGCATTCTGTCACCGATGCTTGTGGCCCTGTTGGTCAGAGGTGTTCGCAGGAATGCGCAGCAAACAAACTTGCTGCGCAAAAAGGTGGAATGCTCTTTCAGGCTGAAAAGCTTTGCCCTGCTCGCGGCCCTATTTCTCGCAGCCATAGCCGTGTTGTCATGCTTTGCAGAAAAGACAGAAGATCAATGGTCCGGACTCCTTGCAGGCGGCTTTGCAGCACTTGGGGGCGCTGCATTCTGTGTAGATTGTTTCTGCAGGCGTCTGGTGTACGACGAGCATCAGATCCTCTGCTTCAGCGCATGGGGTTCTGATCAGCATGCGCTCTGGGAGGAAGTCAGGGAGGTTTCTTATTCACCTCTTTGCCAGTGGTTCGTCATACATGCTGGGAAGAGAAAAATTCGAATCTATGAGTTCATGGATGGTGCGAGAGAGTTTGTGGAACGGGTTGAATCACAAGGCATTAATATTCCTGTGATCGTCTCGACGAAGATTCGATGAGGATCTTTGTTCACCTTCAGAGTCCTGCCTCAAAGGTGACGCAAGTGACGAGGCTTGGTCTCGGAAAAGTGTGAACTTACTGGGTTGACCGCAGTTAGGGGGAGGAATAACAGATTTCTCTTGCCGAGCATGTCCGAATTTACTTGCCCTACCTCCACCGTCGTTCTTATCCACGGCCTTGGGCGTTCCCCTCGCAGCATGTGGCTGGTGGGGCTGTGGTTGAAGTTTTGCGGGTATCGGGTGAAAAGCATTGGTTATCCATCACACCGCAGTTCGATTGCGGATGCGGTGCAGAATCACATCAATCCGGCACTGGCGCGGCTTGAGATTGAGGAGGGTGCGAAAGTGCATTTCGTCACGCACTCGTTGGGCGGGATTGTTTTCCGTGCGTGGGCGGCGCAGCGTGATTCGTCTTTTCCGCTGGGGCGTGCGGTGCTGCTGGCACCGCCGAATCAGGGCAGCCAGATCATTGATGAGCTGCGCCAGTGGGGCTGGGTGCGCTGGCTGCTGGGCCCGGTGTCTGCAGAGCTGGGGACGGATGCGAACAGCACGCCGAACATGCTGGGGCCGCTGCCGCCGGAGACGGGCGTCATCATGGGCAACAAGGATACGCTGCCGATCTTCCGCCGGTTCCTCGGTGATGAGTCGGATGGTGTGGTGACGATCGCCAGCTCGCATGGAGAAGGCGAGGCAGAGCATGTGCTGCTGCCGACGAATCATGCCACTATCATCCTGCAGCCGGCGGTTTTCCGGGCGGTGCACCGGTTTTTGAAGACGGGGAGTTTTGCGGAAGCCTAGCTCGATCAGCGCGATTGCTTGTTGCGCTGCAACAAGCTGCTTTGATCACGGCGCGGCCAGCTTGGTCACCACGTGGCTCATGTACGGGAAGAGCTGCTTTTTACGGCTCACCACGCCTGCCATGTCATAGACGTGCTCCTTGGCCTGCGGGTAGTCGATGGCGTCGATGACGCGCTGGTCTCCGGCCACGAGCAGGACGCTGTGGTGGCGGGTGATGTCGGTGACCATGAGGCAGGCGAAGTGGAGATTGTGCTTGGATAGCAGGGCCTGCAGCGCGCCCTGCAGGTCGGCTTCACGCTTCCAGAATTCGTCGAGACCAAGCTCCTCAATCTGGGAGATGCTGATGTGCCAGCCGTTTTCCTCGAAGACCTTGCGGTCGCTTTCCAGCGCGCGATCAGGGGTGTTTTCCCGCAGCATGGAGCCTGCGGCGAAGAAGTCTTTGACGAACTGGGCGCTGTCGATGCCAGCGATGGCGCTGAGCCATTCGAGGATCTCCTTGTCCGTGTTGGTCGTCGTCGGGCTGGTGAGGTGGAGTGTGTCGGAAATGATGCCAGCGCAGAGGCAGATGGCGGTGGACTTGTCCGGTGCGGCATGACGCATGCGATACATGATGCCCACGATGGTGCAGCTGCTGCCCACAGGCTCATTGATGAAGCGAATGGGCTCCTTGGTACGCAGGTTTCCGCTGAGGCGGTGGTGGTCGATGACCTCGATGATCTCCGCCTCGTCGGCACCTGCCACGGCCTGGGCGAATTCATTGTGGTCCACCAGCACGAGCTTCATGCGAGGGAGGTCGATGAGGTCGGACTTGGAGAAGACGCCGAGGAGGCGCTGGGTTTCCTCGTCCACCACTGGGAAGAGCGGCTGGCTGGAATGCTGTGCCGCAGGCACGATCTCGCGCAGCGGGGTGCGGGAGCCGAAGGAGAGGAACTCATGTGTCAGCGCCTCGCCGATGGGGCGGGAGAAGCGCAGCAGCTGGGAGGTGCTGGCGGTGTCGTAAGGCGAGTAGATGACGGCCACGCCTTTTTCGGCCGCCCGCTTGAGGATGCTGGCCTCGGCCTTGAACTTGCCAGTGATGATGAGGCAGCGCGCGTTCATCTCGATGGCCAGCTCGTGGATCTCAGGGCGGTCGCCTGTGACCATGACGAGAAGGTTGGAGGGGAACTGCTGGGCGCGCTTGCGGGTGGTCTCCAGACTGGAGGCGGCCACCACGAGGACGAAGTCCTGAATTTTTTCCAGCTCGTGCGCGGCGGCACCGAGGATGCCGTCCAGAGCGTTCACGATGTTGAGCAGGCTGCTGCGCACTTCGCGGTTGGCAGCATCCGTCTTGTCATTGGTCTGTGCCGGGAGAAAGAGCTGACCCAGCTCCTGTATGGCGGGCATGCCCAGCAGTCTTCCTTCTTCATCCACGATGGGAATGCTGCGGAAGTTGTGGATCATCATCATCCGGTACACCGAGAGGAAGGTCTGGTGCGGGCTGGCGGTGAAGACATCGCGCCGGCAGATGCTGGCGGCGGTGGGCCGCACATCCAGCAGCAGGGTGGGTCCGGGCACGCCAGCGGTCTGCAGCACCCAGTTGGTGCGCACGCTCAGCTCTCCGCAGCAGGCCGCCTCGGCCTTCATGCCGCGTACATCGCGCAAAAACGCGGCGTAGCCGATGGCTGAACAGATCGCATCCGTGTCCGGGTTGCGGTGCCCGATCACATGGATCGTGTCCGGTGAGGCGGACTGGCGCAACGAGGAGGGGATGCGGATCATCGGCGTCGAGTGGCTCGACGCGGCGGGTTCAGTGACGGCCATGCGGGTAGGGGGAGGGGAAGCCGGAATCACTCACGCAAAACCCAGCGCGGTGAGGCGGGCATGCACGGCGTCCTTGTTTTCCAGAAGCTCGGCGATGGGGTCCCACTTGCCAGTGGTCAGCGCCTCGTGGGCGGTGGCTGGCAGGGTGATGGAAAACTCCTGATCTTCAAAGAAGACCTTGCCGGCGGCGACGTCGATGGTGACTTCGAGCTGCGGATTGCGCTCGATCTCATTGGCCAGGACCTTGATGTCCGCAGCGCTGGCGCACACGCAGGGGATGCCCAGGGTGGTGCAATTGCCAAAGAAGATTTCAGCGAAGCTTTCGGCGATGACGGCGCGGATGCCGAAGCGGTAGAGAGCCTGGGGGGCGTGCTCGCGGGAGCTGCCGCAGCCGAAGTTGGTGCCGGAGAGGAGGATGTTGGCGCCTTTGAAGCGGGGATCGTCGAGCGGGTGGCCGGTGGGCTTGCCGTCCTTGTCGAAACGCACGTCGTAGAAGGCGAATTCGCCGAGGCCGTCAAACGTCACGCATTTCATGAAGCGTGCCGGGATGATGCGGTCGGTGTCGATGTCAGAACCGGGGACGTAAACGCCACGACCGGCGACTTGGGTGATTTTTGCGAGTGCCATGAGGGGCGCGACAGTAGCGGAATTCGGCGCGAGGGCAAATGCACTTCTTAACGTCCTTGCTGCTGCAGACGGCGGGCGGCGCGCTCTTTCTCGGCCTCCAGGGCGGTCTGGCGCAGGAGTTCGCGGTAGTTGTCCCGCCAGTTGATGGTGCCTTCAGGGTTCAGCACCCGGGCCTGTCCGGCCCAGAGGTAGGCGGATTCAGCCTGGCCGAACTGCCTGAGGCGGTGGTAGTGCATGCCCAGGGCCAGACGGGGCTCCTCGTAGAGCGGGGCGAGGGCCAGAGCCCGCTGGACGGACTGGAGCGCGGCATCGTGCTTGCCAGCAGCATCCTGGGCATCTGCCAGCGCCAGGTGATAGAGGTAGTTGTAGGGGTTCAGAGCCGTGGCCCGGGTCAGCTCCTTGAGGGAGGCGTCTACAGTGCGCAGGTAGGTGTCTTTCATCATGTCCTGCCGGATGGAGTCCATGAGGGCGATGCCATGCTGGTAGGCCAGCACGGCATTGCGGGGGTCCATGGTGGTGGCATGCTCAAAGTTCCGCAGGGCTTTGGTGGTTTCTCCCCGGCTGTTCTGGAGGCGGGCGCAGGCTGCGTAGGCGTCCGCTGTACCAAAGGCCACTGCGCCTCCCACCAGGGCTGCGGCGGCCACCAGCAGGGCCACTTTCATGAGAACCCGCAGGCCCCAGATGCGGCGGGGGCGGAAGGTCTCGCTCTCGATGCCCGGATTGGCCAGCAGACCGAGAAGGATGGCTCCGATCACCGCCGTGATGGGGATATGGGCGTGGAATTCAAAGGCTGCATGCACCAAGGTGGCTACCAGCGCTGAGATGCCACCGATGGCGAGCGCCAGCGCATTGCTGCCGAGCATGCCGGTGGTGGGAAACCTCTCCGCGGCAAACCAGCGCAGGAAGCGCAGGCCATTGAGCAGGTGCACCAGCACCGCCAGCACCACGAGGGCGAGCCCGATCCAGCCGTAGTCCGCCATCATCTGCAGGTATTCACTGTGGGCGAAGAGAGAGTCGCCGGTAAGCGCGGAGGACTCCGGGTCGCGGTGGGTGATGCCGCCTTCGTAAAACATGCGCGCGCCCACGCCCGTCCAGGGGGCGTCGGCATGCTGTGCCAGCGCCGCACGCCAGATGTGCGTACGTACGTCCGTACCCACCGGAGTGATCATCTGACGCATGAAGATCGAGTCCTCGTTCGCCTTGTAGAGAGCACTTCCTGCACCGCCGCCCACCAGCAGGAGTGCCAGCACCAGCCATTTGAAAAGCGGACGCCGGGTGCGCCAGACGATCCACAGGCTGAGCACCACAAACACCACTCCTCCTGCGGCCAGTCCCAGCAGGACCGCCCGGCTGACCGTGAGCATGACGCCCGCCAGCATGGCTAGAATGCCAAACCCCAGCAGCAGACGTGAAGCGATGTGGATGCGCGCAAAGAGCATGACCCCGGCGGAGAGGAAGGCTGCAAACGAAAGGAAGGCTGCGAGGTGGTTGGGATTGTTGAAAAAGCCGCCGATGCGCCCGGGCTGGAAGGAGCGCGAGAAGCCAGGCACCAGATGAAAGTCCCAGCGACCTCTGAAGTTCAGCCATCCTGCGGCGAGATTTCCGGCCACCAGCACCAGCAGCACACAGACGATGCCCAGGCGCCATTTGGACTGGCTCACGGCGGTGACGGTCAGCATGTAGGCGACAAAGCAGGCCAGCAGCACCGCCCCGTCTTCGCGCGCATAGATCTCCACCGGAGAAGTCCAGGCCCGCCAGCCCACGTAACCCGCCAGCGCCAGCATCGTGAGCAGGCACCAGTCACTGGGCTGAAAGCGCACCCGCAGCCTCCACTGCAGCACGGCCACGACGCCCGCCATCCCAAGCAGCAGACAGCCCGGCCAGAAGAAGAGCAGCCGTGTCTCCGTGCCGAGCAGTCCGGTCACGAAAAGACCAAGGAGGAAGAAAATGAGAGCGAGTTTCTGCATGCCAAAAGACCGCTCAAAGGCGGAAAACGCTGAAACTGAACACCGATTCTGCGGTCTTGGACACTGAAAAAAGTGTCTGAGTTGTCAGGGGCTTGTCACAGGGGCAGTAGAGCACGAATGAAAGGCGCGCAAAAATCCATCCGTGGCTTGCGCAATACCGGTTCACGCCTCTCGTCCCTGCATGCCTCCAACCGCCAGCCTGTTGATGGAAACAAAAGACGTCACTCTGGACGCCGAAGCGGTCTTTACGCGCGTGTTTCGCATGGATTTTACTCAGCCAGGTTTTGCTGTGATGGTGCTGCCAGCCGAGACGAGTTCGCATGAATTGAGGCAGCACATGGCCATCCTCAAAGCGCGTCTTTCCAAACTGCACGCCGCTCGATGGGGTGAGGGGCTCGAGTATCTATCGTTGGGACGGTTTGATCAGCAAAACACCACGCGTCTCCATCTGGATGGCGCGCCTGAGAGATCGTTTTTGATGCTTGGCTACGAGCCCACGCAAGTGCGCAGCGAGTTTCACATCGCGGATTTCACCCGCTGTGCCCATGATCTCGGGATCAGCCCCTCTGAGTTTTTGCGACTGCACAACCCGATGTTCAGCTCTGGTGCGGAACTGCTACGTCAGTATCTCGTCTCCCTATCAGACTGGCGGGAGGACAGGCCCCGAATTGTTGTCATCAACAACAGCATGGCAGCACAAGGCACGTTCGGGGCTACTCATGGCGTGCTGCATGGGGCAACAATTCTGTCTCCTGACTCTCAGGCATCCAGAGTCATCAATTCGACCATGATGGCACCTGCACGCTTTGCCACCTGCGATCCGGCGATGCACGTGCAGCAGTTTCTCGCCACGGATGAGATTTCCGGGCAGATACTCAGCTAGGGAGGATCACAGAGGCAGCGGCTGGTCCTCGCCGATGACCTTCACTTCCATCTCCAGGGTCACGCCGCGCTCCTGGAGGGCGGTTTCCTTGATCTGGGCCACGAGGTCGAGCACTTCGCGGGCGGTGGAGCCGCCTTGATTGACGATGAAGTTGGCGTGGATGTCGCTGACGATGGCCTTGCCGACGCTGCGGCCTTTGAGGGCGAGGTCGTCGATCAGTTTTCCTGCACCGCAGAGCTCGGGATTTTTGAAGGTGCAGCCGGCGCTGGCGCCCACGGGCTGGGAGGTGCGGCGCTTGTGGTGGGAGGCGGCGAGCTTGGCGTCGATTTCTTCGCGAGGGGCAGGAGTGCCCTTCAGTACGGCGGAGACGACATAACGCTCCTCAAACTCGGGCACGCTGCGGTAGTGGTGGGTGATTTCTGCGAGCGGCTTTTCCTTGATGGCGCCATCGGTGTCGATGAAGCGGACGCTGACGATCTGGTCGAAGGTTTCGCTGCCCATCGCCCCGGCGTTCATGCGGATGGCGCCGCCGAGATTTCCAGGAATGCCCTCCATCCATTCAAAGCCGCCGATACCTGCATTCCGCGCGGCGCTGGCGATCTTCTTGAGCCGTGCTCCGGCACCAGCAGTGATGAGGTCGCCGCTGGCGGTCACGTTTTCAAAGTCGCCCTTGTTATGGATGACTGCGCCGCGGATCCCGCCGTCTTTGACGAGGAGATTGGAACCGCGGCCGATGACGCGGATGGGGATGGAGGCGGAGCGCAGGTAGCGCACGACTTCGGCGAAGGATGCCTCATTGCGCGGCTCGATCCAGTACTGCGCGGGGCCGCCGATGAGCCAGGTGGTGTGGCGGTTCATCGGCTCGTAGAGGCGTGCGACACCGCCGCCGTTGGCTTCGAGGATGGCGCAGAGTTTTTCCAGCACGGGCAGGTCTCGGGCGATGCAGCGGCCGACTTCGTGCACATTGCCCGCGCCGAGGGTGATGAGGAGATCGCCGGGGCGGAGGGAGTTGCCCACTTTATCTCGTGCGATGGGCATGGTGGGCGTGCTGCCGGTCTTGGTGTGGTCGTTTTGCAGACGAACCTCTTCGAGGATGGTTTCGCCGCTGACGCCGGGGAGGGGCTTTTCACTGGCCGGATAGACGTCAGTGATAAAGAGCTCGTCCACATCACCGAAGCTGGCGCCGAACTCTTTTTTCAGAAGCTGAGTGCGGCTGTAGCGGTGCGGCTGGAAGAGGCAGACGATGCGCTTGGCATTGAGCCCCTTGGCCGTGGCCAGCGTGGCGGCGATTTCGCTGGGGTGGTGGCCGTAGTCGTCCACCACGGTGAAGCGCTCGCCGCTATGGCGGATTTCAAAACGGCGTTTGGCCCCGCGGAAGGAGCGCAGCGCGTGCTGGATGGCCTCAAAGGAGACACCACAGCGGGTGGCCAGTGCGATGGCTGCGAGCGCATTGGAGACGTTGTGCTTGCCAGGAATGCCGAGCGTGGCCGTGCCGAGCAGTTGGTCTTTCTGATAGACCGCAAACTCGGAGTGGTCCGGCTTCATCGAGAGAATATTGGCCGAGAAATCATGCTCGCGGCTCCAGCCGTAGCTGACGCCCTGTGGGCCGGCGCAGACCTCACGAGCCACGGGGTCTTCGGCGCAGTGCACCCAGAGACCGCGTGTCTGGCTGAGCACCTGACGGAAGACCGCCTTGATGGCTTCGATGCCGTCGTAAAAATCGAGATGCTCGGGCTCGATATTGAGCACGATGGCGTGCTCAGGGTGGAAATTGACCAGGGTGCCGTCGCTTTCATCGCCCTCGGCCACAAAGAGCTCGCCTTCGGTGTCCCAGTGCGCATTGGAGCCGAGGATGGGGATCTCCGCGCCGACGTAGTGGCTCGGCTTCAGACCGCCCTGGCGCAGCACATGGGCGGTGAGGGCGGAAGTGGTGGTCTTGCCATGGGTGCCGCAGACGACGACGCCTTGCTTGTTGGCCATCACGGCAGCCAGCGCCTCCGCACGGCGGATAAGCGGGATGCCCTGTTTGTAGGCGGCCTCATAGGCCACATTGCCCGGCTTGATGGCGCTGGAGTAGATGACCATGTCGCAGTCTTCCACCTCCTTTTCCGTGTGGCCGTGGAAGAACTGAAGGCCGAGTTTTTGCAGGCGCTCCGTTTCCAGGGTGGTGGCCTTGTCCGAGCCACTGACCTTGTGACCGAGGCCAAGCAGCAGCAGCGCCAGCCCGCTCATGCCCGAGCCCGCGACCCCGATGAGGTCGATGCGCATGGGGTGACGGCTTTCTTTGAGGAGGCTGAGGACGGCGTGGGTCATGATGGAGTGAGCGCGAAAGCTAGCTGTGATTGGCGAGCGGGCAAGAGATGCGGTTAATCCAACTTGATGAGATCAAGCAAAGCAGTGCCGGCTCATTCACGACCTGCGTCTTCCCGCAGCCGGGCCGGGAGGTCCATTTTCTCATGCAGCACACTGATCACTCCGAGCCGCCTCTTGGTGAGCTCGCGGAAGAAAACATAGTGATGGCGGTGGCGGAAAAAATAAACGCCCTTCAATGCCTCATCCAGGACCGGCCTCCAGCGATGTCGCTGAGCCGAGACGGTTTCGATTTCGGAAACGAGCTCGCGGACATAAGCGTCCGCCTGCTGTTCACCCCATTTTTTCTCTGTGTAATCCCATACTTCCAAGATGCGCTCCCGGGCCGCCGGATAGATTTTAGCGGGCATTGGCTTTTTTGCGTTTCCTAGCCTCTGCGATCAGATCCTCGGCATCCAGTGCCACAAACTCAGACTCGGCAGCTTCGGCACCTGCACGCAATTCATCCTTCAACCAGGCCCATTTGCGCTTCTCCTCCTGCTCATAATCACGACGAACGAGATCGCGAATGTACTCACTGGTCGAAGAGTACAGACCTGACTTGAGAACACGCTGCTGGATAAAGCTCTGAAGCTCTCCCGCAAATCTAACATTGACGCCAGCTGCCATGCGCAATGATTCTCGATGTCCTCAAGATTGTCAAATTTGTGGGACAAATTGTCGAAGTGAAATCAATGACGCAAAGCTTGAATGAGATTTTCTGTTATGAAGTAACCTTGGTCATCCTTGCGCACGACGCTTCGAATCGAGTATGACGGGCAGTCCATGCTGGATTCGGGCATTGGGTGCAGATGGGTCTCCACAGCCAGAAGGTTCGGAAAGGGACTTGCCTTGCAAAAAACGGTCGCTTGAACCGCAGTTGTCTTTCCCTTCTGCTCAAGGTCAGGGCCGGAGATCATCTGACCGCCATTCGAATAAACCACATGCACGGACAACCGGATGCCTTCTGCAGCCTTCTGCTCGATAAAAGGGGTGAGGATTTCTGTGACAATGAAAAGACGCAACGCCTTGTCCGGCATGAATCCGGGTGGTGAATCGAGAGGATGCTTCACAGAATATCTACTCACCGCTCTTCTTCCTTGCCTCCACGTAATTCGTCATGGCGTTCATGTTTTTAACGAATTCGCCGGCGTCGATCTGGTCATTTTTGAGCCAGCGGCCTTCGCTGTCGAGGGATTCGGCGGCTTTGCGGGCCTTGGAAGCAGCACCTTTGGCGCGGCTTAGCCATTCTTTGGGTGTCTGTGGTCCGGCCTGGTCGTGCTGCAGTTCTTCGCGGCTTTTGGCGAGCTTCTTTTTAAAGTCGTCGATATTGTCCTGCACCATGTCAGTGAAGGAGTAGTGCGTGGGGATGTTGCTGCTGTCGTAGGTCAGCTCGTAGGTGTCTTTGACAAAGAAGAGGGGCTTGTTGGTCTGGAGCTCGTAGAAGCGGGCATGAGTGCCGTCGGGGAGTTTGGAGCGGTCGAACCAAGCCAGAGCGGGTTGGATGGGTTTGAGGTATTTGTCATCGCCCGTGAGCACCCAGAGCTGATGTAGCACCTCCATGGCGCCGAGGCTTTCGTAGCCGGTGACGGATGGGGGCTCAAATTTCCGGGCCCAAACCGGATGCATGTCGAAGTCGTACTGCTGCGCCCAGACCGGCTGAGGTTCGGGCATTTGAGCCAGGAGGAAGAACTCGCCGAGTTTTTTCAGGGAGGCGAGGTAGCGCTCGTCCTTCTCCAGCTCGTAGGCGCGGAACAGCACCTTGGCCACCTGCTGCAGGTTGTCGTCGTTCAGCGTGTAGAAGCCGCTGTATTTCACTGCTGGAAAGGTGCGGCTCCAGGTTTCGGGATAGCTTGCTTTGAGCACTGGCGCCTTTGGATCGGCCGGGCCGGAGAACTGCTGGGGCCAGGCACCGATGGGGGCCTGGGCGGCAAGCAGGGCATCGAAGGCAAATTTGAGGCAGTGTTTCAGCTCCACGTCGTCCTTGCAGGCGGGTTCGTGCGCCATCTCCAGCAGGAAGAGCATGGCGGACTGCGTCTTGTTATCATCGAGCGTGGTGGAGTTGCGGCGCTTGCCGGGCTCCTTGTCGCCGGCGTCGAGATCGCTGCGCAGGTAATATTTTTTGATCTTCTCAGGATCGAAATCGAAGTCGCTGTCCCAGCCGCCAGAGGCCAGCTGGCACTTGATCAGAGACTTGGCTGCGTCTTTGGCGGCGGTCAGGAAGACTTCGTCTCCAGTGGCTTGGTAGGCTTTCAGGATGGCCAACCCCATGGTGGTGGTGCCGTGCGGCTGGATGGAAATGATGGTGGGAGATTTGGCATGCTCCACCTCGCCGATCTTGCCCTCCTTGTCCCAGGATGAGGCGTAACCACCTTCACGGGCCAAATGCGTATGCACGTAGGTGACAGCCTTTTTCATGGCTGCGGTGATGACAGCGGGATCGGGCTGATCCGCTGAAAAAGCGAACGGCGTAGCAAGGGCAAGAAAGAGGAGCGTGCGCATGGCTGGGAGGCCATGCAAACGTCGGCTTCAGCTCCAGTCCTTCAGTCTTTCCGGGAAGGGGCATCCGGCGCAGGCGGAGTCATCCTCCAGACAGAAGTCCTCGTAAATCTGCAGAAGGCCCTGCTGATGGTGCAGCTTTTGGGTAAAGTCGCTGCCACGGGTGCCCTCCTCGCCAAAAAGGCGGTGCACAGCCAGGCGCACCTTCTGATTGTCCAGCAGCGCGGGGAGTTCGAGGTACTCGGCCCAGAGGCGCGTGCGCTCAGGGACGAGCAGCGGGTAGGCCACATTGGCCAGCATCTCCTGAACTCGGGTCTCCCCGATCAGCGCCACTGGTTTGGCCGCTTCCTCAGAAAGCAGTGTGTAGTGGGTGGTCCAGAATTCATGCTTCAGCCCCAGCAAGGACTCCCGCCAGGCAGCCTGACTCCAGCGTGTGGCATCGGCCAGCGGGGTGATGATGGCTGACCAGGAACGCAGCAGCGCGGCCAGTGCGCCGAGGCGGCGCTGTGGGTGGTTGCCGGGGCGGATGGCGTTGAGCTTCCAGCGCAGGAGCTGGCGGCCATCCAGCCAGCGCTCTGCGCCGCTGCGGAGCTTCCACCACTCGCTCCAGAGCTGGCGCAGGTAGGAGCGTGTGGCGGGCTCGGTGTCGTCACTGCGCACGCTTTCCAGAAAGCCGGAGACGCCAAAGAGCCAGGCCTCCCGCTGCACAGCATCGAGCTGGAGGATCTTCTTCAAAGGCAGCCGCTGCGAGAGGATGGCAAAAGGCTGCTGATTGTTGCGGTAGCCGAGTGCCTGCGCCAGGGCCTGATAGACCGCCTGCTCCCGCCCCTGAGCAGCTACGCTGCGGTGCAGGCGCTTCGATTTGATCTCCAGCCGGTGCTGTGCGGCGGCCTCGATGATGGACTGCACACGCGCCGGTTCCATTTCACGCAGAGGCAGGGCGCAGCGGCCCAGCCGCGCCGGAGCCTGATGGCGTCTGGGCTTGAGCCCCTCTGGCAGCATGGTGGCGCTGAGCAGCAGCTGCGGCACCTCCTGGTGGGCGCTGGTGCGGGTATAGAAGCGCTCCTCTGGCGCGTGGAGAAAGAGGTGCAGCACCACGCGGTTGAAGTTCTCGTTGGCGCCGTGGGCGTGCCGCTCCCAGTCACGGGCATCGGGGTCAAGCTCGATGTCTCCGCGCGTGGTTTGACCATCGATGGCGATGGCACAGCCGGTGAAGTCGGGTCCTGCGCCGGAATTCCACACGCCGAAATCTGCGATGCGCAAAGGCCGCCCGTCGGTGGTGGTGAACTCACTGCCGAAGGCTCCGGAGAACCACAGGCTCTGCAGCTCCATTTCGGTCATCGGCTCGGCAAAACCGGGTAAAGTCTCAGCTACGCCGGTGAACACGGATTCGCGGAAACGGGCGTAGCGGTCGGCGAGCGGGAGCGGCGTCATGAGGGGTTTCCTATCAAGGATGGTCCCGCACGGAATGCCACCGGATTTGTGCAAGCGCGTGTCTCTGTGAGCAAGATGAAGGTGAATCCACATGTGTCCTGAGCGTCTATGCGGACATGCGGCCAGGCTTGTCTTTCGAACTTCAGCCGCCGTCTCATAGGGGCGCCGCCTATCGCTCCGTAGCTTCCTCGGCGTCGTCCTTCTGGAATGTGCAAAGTCGCTGTAACATGAGAATATTGGCTTTCGTCATAAAGAAACCGCAGGAACGTCTCATCGCGTTAACTCAAGAGGAGTCGTCTTCTGAGGCATTCAACCGCCATACCCAACCCAAACCTAAGTCATGAAAACGACACTCATGGTTGCCGCATTACTGGCCTCAATGTCCATGGCCCAAGCTGGACCACCTATCACTCCGGCCAAGATCAAGAAGCCGCTGCACCTCAGCCAGGTGAAGAGCATCTTCCGACAGCCCGAGCCTGCCGTGCCTGCTGCACCTGTGACAACTGTTCAAAAAGACGGCGCAACTACTGCGGCAGGCGCTGTGAGCACCACCGAACCCGCCCCACAGCCGGTGAGCAAAAAGGTGCATCTCAACACGTTTCTCAATCATCCGTCATCGGCTCCAGGTCCGAAATAAGGGGCTTCGTGGCTGGCAGTCCGTCTCTACAAGAACGGCGGACTGCTATTGCTAGTGGCTGGTTTGAAGATCCAGAATCCCAATCCGCCACGGGATGCTGCCATATTTTTTCGCCTTGTAGCCTTCGGCATCGACTCCCTGGAAAACGAAGCGGAGGTGGGCGGGATCGACTTCGAGGGTTTCGTCGTTGCTGCTGCGGATGAGTTCGCCGTGGCTGATGCTGGTGGTCCAGGGTTCTTTTTGAGTGACGTTGGCGGTGGAGGCGAAGGGGTGGTCGCGGGTGGCGGCAAGAGGTTTCCAGGGGCCTTCGAGTTTGTCTGCCAGCCAGGCTTTGTAGTAGCGGTGCCCGGGCCCCAGAGCCTCGATGATGGTGAGGTATTGGTCGTGGTCTTTGAGCTTGTAGGTATGCGAGGCTTCGAAGAGTTCTTCCTTGGTATCTTTGAGCAGCAGTTCGGGTTTGGACCAGCCGAGAGGAAAGCTGGCCTTGGAGGTTTCGCGCCGCCAGAAATGGCCGTCGTCGCTGGTGTAGAAGAGATGGGCCTTGGTGGCGTCGCAGATGACCCAGAAGTCGATCCATTTAATTTTGTCTCCCCCTTCGGGCAGCGCATCGATCATGGGCTTCGGCTTGGTCCAGGATGCCGGATCGTCCAAGGTAGCTGTGGTGGAAAAATACGGTGCCATCTTTGGTCCACGGCGCTCGTCGACGAGCTGGTAAATGAGATACCACTTCTGATGCGGCGTGTAGAAGAACACCTGCGGAGCGCAGTGGTATTGATCATGAAAGTCGAGCGTGTGGCGTGTGGCTTTGCCTGCGTCTTTCCAGTCGGTGAAGCTGAGGTATTGCATGTCCACCTTGCCCGACGCACGCCGATGCGTGGCAAAGAGGTGCCATTTTCCCTCATGAAACACCATCGACGGGTCTTTGAGCGCCACGTCGGGGTCAGTTTCATCAGTCGCAGGACCAATAAGAGCGGGCGTGCTTAGCCAATGGAATTCTCCCGTGCTTAACCAAGACGGATCAGTCGCGTGAAGCGCGCTGACAAGACAAAGGGCGATCAGGGAGTGAAGCTTCATGACATGAGTGCCTTGAGCGAGACATCAGCGAGTGAGTCAACGCGCTTCCACGCGCCGGTGAAATCAAGATGTCGTGTCATCGGCCCCGGGGCGACGATGCAGCGGATGCCGGCGGCCATGGCGGCGCGGAGGCCATTGAGGGAGTCTTCAAAGATGACGGCTTCTTCAGGCGCGACGCCGAGCTTTTCGGCGGCATGCAGGAAGAGACTGGGATCGGGCTTCACCTTGCCGGTGTCGTCCACGGTGGAGATGTGGTGAAAGTGGTCGTGCAGTCCCAGCTGGTCCATCCAGGAGTCGATCCATACACGCGGGCTGCTGCTGGCGATGGCGATGCGCAGGCCGAGTGCATCCGCCTCCTGCAGACGGTCCGCCACCCCGGGCAGCAGGTGCAGATGTTTGCGCAGCTCGCCCTCGCGGATCTTGCGCTCAATTTCGATGGCAGCCCAGTCGAAGTCTCTGCCGGTGAGCTGTTCGAGGTCACGTTTGGGATCGTAGGCACCGGTCAGGAAGTCGGTGCCTACGGCCTGGGCATAACGCTCCACGGGAAGCTCATGGCCATGCTGGCTGAAGATCTCTCTCCAGGTGTGGTAACCGGTGCTTTCAGTGTCAACGATGAGGCCGTCGAAGTCAAAGATGACGGCGCGGATGGGTGGGGGCATGGGCGACTATGGAGCGCCGACGATTCGTCGGCAAAAAAAGATTCTCATTGGCCGACGATTCGTCGGCACTCCATACCCCGCGAAGCTCAGCGTGAGGAAAGCAACGCCAGAATTCTTGCGAAGATGGCTGAAGTCATGGCGTGAAGAGCCGCTGAGCGACAGGCCGCAGATGTGGACAATCCACGGGACGCTGAATGCGTTTGGGTTTTGCGGGATTCTGGCGTGGCGAGGAGAGATCAAGAACCATTCGGCTGCTTCAGCAGATCAAACAACGTGACCATGCCCAGCAGGCGCTTTTGTTCGTCCACCACCACGGCCTTGCTGACGCCGCTGCGCATGAGGGTGCCGACGAGGACGGGAACGGGGGTGTCTGCGGTAACGCAAAAAGGCTTGGTCAGCGGCAGGTCCTGCAGTTTGTCCACACAAGTGAGGCCGTGATTTTTGAGCCATTCGTAGGCCACGGAACGGCGCAGCAGGCCGACCACGCAGCCCTCCGCCAGCACAGGGTAGGTGCTGTGCGGGTGAGCCTGAAACTCCGCTACGGCGTCCTGCACAGTCACTTTTGCATCGAGAGCGGCGATGCTGCGCGTCATCACATCGGCAGCACAGGCATTGCGTGTGGCCTCGGGGATCATCTCCACTGTGTTCTGGATCTCTTCCGGAAGATGGTACTGCTGAGCCGTGCCACGGAAGAGGCTGCCAAGGGAGCCGATGCTGTTGGCGAGTGTCTTGAAAGTTTCGCCATCGATGGCGACGAGTTCGCTGGATTCCTTGGCCGTGGCATCAAAGCGCCAGATGCCATCGCCCAGCAGGGCGCGCTCGCCAAAGTGCTCGCCCGGGCCGGCGGATTTGACGAGCTGGCCTTGCGCATCGGTGATCTCGACGCAGCCTTTTTTAACTGCGTAGAGGGATTGTGCGGGCTCGCCCGAGTGAAAAAGGGAATCTCCAGGTTCCAGGTGCATCTCTCCCAGAGGTGAGGTGAAACTGGGGGTGAGGAGATTGATGTCGCGTGGGAAGAACATCTCAAAGGTCCACTCCGCCATGACGCGCAGCTTGCGGTCAAAGCCCGGCAGCTTCATGAGATAAATGGTGCGCCACATGAACCAGGCGATGATGCCCGAGAAGCGCATGCCCATGATCTGGGCCACGGCCTTGCGGTGGCCGATGGTGGCCAGCTCTCCGAGGCCGGTAAAGCGAAAGGGCTTCAAGGCGCGGCCTGTAAAACTGGCGGCGATGTTTCGCGCCACCAGAGCGCCCTGACGCATGGCAAACTGGGCGGTCTCGGGGCAGTTGCCACCGTCGGCCTTGGGGAAGACGGCGCAGTCGCCAGCCGACCATACGTTGGCGAGGCCTCTGACCTGCCCCGTGGCTTCCACGACGACCTTGCCCTTTTCGACGGGCAGTGCGCCCTTGGCCCCCAGCGCTGCAATTTGCGGATGAGGTGCATTCCCCACGGTGCAGACCACGAGCGTGGCCGGCAGCCGGGTGCCATCGCCCAGCTGCACGGTGCTGGAGGTGACTGCGCGCACGCGGCTTTTGAAGGCGATCTTGACTCCCATCTCTGCGAGACATTTGCCGGTGTAGGTCCCCAGGCTGTCACTCAGCATGCCCAGCAGTCGCTCACCGCTGTGGATCAGGGTCACGTTGGGTTCATCGGGCTCGATATTTTCGTAAAACCGGCGTGCGCCCACGATCAAGTCCTGGATCTGTCCTGCGGTCTCCACCCCGGAGTAACCACCGCCGACGATGACGAAGGAGAGCAGCTCCTTGCGCAGCTTGGGGCTGGTAATGAGGTTGGCCTCCTCCATTCGGCTGATGATGGCGGCGCGCAGTTTCATGGCATCACCCACGGTGCGCATGAGGTAGGCGTGCTCCGCCATGCCCGGGATGCGGCTGAGATCCACGCCCGCGCCTGGGGCCAGCATGAGGTGTTCGAACCCCACCGTGACCTGCGGGGTGAAGGAGCCGCCGTTCATGGTGATGATGCGGTTTTCCAGATCGATGTGTGTCACCTCGCCCTTCAGCACCTCCGCGCCGCGACAGATCATGCGGATGGGATTGACCACATGCTGTGGGGAGAGGGAGCCGCCTGCGACTTCCGGCAGCATGGGCTGGAAGACCATGTGGTTCTCGCTGGCGATCAGCCCCACGGTCATGTCCGCCATGTCTTCGGTCAGCCGCAGCAGCTCGCGCGCACAATAGACTCCGGCAAATCCTCCGCCAATGATGGCCACTTTGAAAATACGGTCGGGCTGCTTGGGCATAGGCAGCAGCGCAGGCGCAGGGGGCGAGCCAGCTTGAGCGGAAATTTGCGCCTGCTCAGCGCCGCAGCACGCGTTTCATCATCACCAGCGCATCTCCAGGCATCAGCATCGCGCTGGGGCTGGGGTTCAGGTCGGTCGCTCCTTCCTTGCGCAAAATGGCCACGATGAGCATGCGGCCGCTGAGGCCGTTCTCGATCTCGTTCACGCGTTTGTGCACCCAGGGGGAGTCTGCGCGGATCTCGATCTCCTCCATGTCCAGGCCCAGTTCCGTGAGGTGGTGGTCAAAGTCGATGCTGGCCTTGGTCTTGCCGCCGATGAGGTCGCGCGTGTTGGGGTGCAGGATCAGGTGGGCGATGCGGTCGGCTCCGATGTGGGCGGGCAGCACCACGCGGTTGGCGCCAGCTTGCAGCAGCTTGCGCTCAGTGGATGGTACCTCGCCGCGCGCGATGATCTGGATGGCGGGGTTCATGTTTCGCGCACTCAGGGTGATGAAGACATTCGCAGCATCATTGGGCAGCACGGTGGCCAGCACGCGGGCGCGGTTGATGCCAGCGGCCTTCAGCACGGACTCGTCGGTGGCTTCTCCCTGAAGGGTGAGGAAGCCCGCGTCACGGACTTCGGCCACCCGATCAGTCGCCTGATCGACAATAACAAAAGGAATGCCGCCTGCCTGCAACTGCGAGGCGATCATTCGCCCAATGCGGCCGTAGCCGCAGATGATGGCGTGGTTGCTGAGTTTATCGATTTCGTTTTCCATGCGTTTGCCTCCCAAAGCCCTCTGAATCTGCGCCTCTGTCAGCCACTGCACCAGAGTACCAGTGACGAAGATGATGCCCGTGCAGCCGAAGAGAATGAGGATGATCGTCCAGGCTCGCAGCCAGGGGTCGGTGATGGGCACCACTTCCCCATAGCCCACGCTGAAGGCGGTGATGACCACCATATAGAATGAGTCCCCCCAGGACCACCCGGCGGCCCGGTAGCCCAGGGTGAAGACCGCCAGCACCAGGCCCACGTAGGCAAAGGCGTAGAGGAGGTTGGTCTGCGGGCGGCTCTTGGCGATGGGCATGCGGCTGGGTAAAGGAAAGTCGAAGCGAAAGCCGTGCCATAACCTGTGTTCGTATAAAGATAGGCGCTGCTCGATGAAATGCTGCGTGCGTTCGGGGCGTTTGCTTGCCACGTTCCAGCCCCACCTATGAAGCATCTGCTCACAGCCTTTCTGGCTTTTTCTCTCATCGGCTCCGCCTTCTCCGCGGACAAGAAATCCATCGTCATGATCGCAGGCAAGCCCTCGCATGGCCCAGGACAGCACGAGCACAATGCAGGCATCCAGCTTCTGAAAAAGTGTCTGGAACAGGGCGCGGCGGACCAGGTGGACATCAAATTTCATCTCAATGGCGAGTGGCCCTCTCAGGAAGAGCTTTCCAAGGCGGACAGCGTCGTGATCTACTCCGATGGCGGCGGCGGGCATCCCGCCCTGCAGGGAGACCGTCTGGCGCAGCTGGACAAGGAGATGAAGCGCGGCTGCGGTTTCCTGACGCTGCACTACGCGGTGGAGCCCACCATCGAGAAAGGCGGCAAGGAGTTCATCGACTGGATGGGCGGCTGCTTTGAGATCAACTGGAGCGTGAACCCGCACTGGGACGCCAATTTCAAGGAATTGCCAGCCCACCCGATTAGCTCTGGCGTGAAGCCCTTTGGCACGAATGACGAGTGGTACTTCTACATGCGCTTCCGCCCCAACATGCAGGGTGTGACCCCCATCCTCAGCGATGTGGCTCCTGAATCCACCATGAGCCGCCCGGATGGCGCTCATAGTGGCAATCCCACCGTGCGTGAGTCCGTGAAGAACAAGGAAAAGCAGCACGTGGCCTGGGCCTGCGAGCGTGCGGACGGCGGCCGCGGTTTTGGCTTCACCGGTGGTCATTACCACCGGGGCTGGGCGAATGACGACCAGCGCAAGCTGGTGCTGAACGCGATCCTGTGGACCGCGAAGGCCAAGATCCCTGCGGATGGCGTGGCCTCCAATGTGACCGAGGAAGACATGAAGGCCAATCTGGACCTCAAGCCAGGACAAGGTCTGCCAGAGAAACCGAAACCTGCACCTAAGGTAAAGTAACCAAGCTCTCTGCCATCATGAACCGTCGTCGATTTATCCAACAAAGCACGGCGGGCATGCTGGCCGTAAACCTTGCCGCCGGGCAGTCAGCGGCGCCGCTGATTGCCTCGCTGGAAAAAATCACCCTCAAACGCGGCCTCGATGGCAGCGGACCTTCGTGGTTTCATCCGCGGCCTTGTGTGGTGCCTGGCAAGGACGGTCCTGTCATCGTCATGATGATGCAGGAGATTCGTGGCTCGGATTATTTCATGCCGGTGCACTGGATGGAATCCCGTGACCTCGGGCGCACGTGGTCGGACCCGCAGCCGGTGCCGCCGCTGGGCCGTGTGCCGAAGAATGATGGTCGTGGTGATGAGGGCGTGTGTGATGTGGTGCCACAGTATCATGCGAAAAGCGGCACGGTGTTGGCGATGGGGCACAATGTCTTTTATCGCGGACCGAAGTTTGACCGCAACCAGCCATCACGCTGGCCGGTGTATGCGGTTTACAAAGACGGCCGCTGGTCCGAACGCAAACGCCTGGTGTGGGATGATCCGCGCGGGTCCAACATCTACACCAACAACTGCGGCCAGCGCGAGGTGCTGGAGGACGGCAGCATTGCCTTTGTGATGTCGTTCGGTGCCCAGCAGAACGGGCGCTCGGCCGCCGGAGTGCGCTGCTCGTTTGATGGAGAGACGCTGGCCATCCAGAAAGTGGGCCGCGAGATCAAACACTCAGCAGGGCGTGGTTTGCTGGAGCCTTCATTGGTGCGCTATCGCGGGAAGTTTTACGTGACGCTGCGCGCCGAGGACAACCGAGGCTATGTGGCCGCGAGTGATGACGGGCTCAACTTTGAGGAAAAGCAGCCTTGGTGCTGGGATGATGGCTCGCCGCTGGAGATGAGCACCACTCAGCAGCACTGGCTGCCGCACAGCGAGGCGCTGCATCTGGTTTACACGCGCAAGGATGCCAGCAATGTAAATGTAATGCGCTGGCGTGCACCGCTCTTCATGGCGCAGGTGGATATGAAGACCTTGCGCCTCATTCGCGAGACGGAGCGTGTGGTGCTGCCACTGGAAGGCGATGGCGTGAAAGCGCCGGATGAAGTCCCTCTGATGGGGAATTTCCAGACCACCAACATCTCACCAGATGAATCGTGGGTCACTGATGGCGGCATGCTGCCGAAGCATGGCTTTAAAGGAGATCTGCTGCTGGGCAGGATCCGCTGGAGCCGGCCGAATACGCTGGTGTGAGCATGGCTAAGCCGAGTAGCCGCCGGAGATGTAGGCGTTCAGTTGCTCGATGGTCATGCGCTGGGTGGCGATGATCTACTTCACAAGGTCGCCGATGGAAACAATGCCAAGCAGTTCATCTCCATCCAGGACCGGAAGGTGTCTGACGCGATGCTCCGTGATGATCTCCATGCATTCCGAAACGGTTTGAGCAGGCCCCACGGTCACCGGATCACGCGTCATGATTTCTCCCACCGGGGTTTCTTTGGAGGATTTGCCATGAAGCGCCACCTTGCTCATGTAATCTCGTTCTGAAATGATGCCGACCAGCCGGTTGCCTTCCACCACCGGCAGGGCGCCGATGTTTTTCTCAGACATCATCTGGATGGCCTGATAGACGGTGGCTTTTGGCGAGATGGTCCAGATGTCCCGGCCTTTGTGCTCCAGCAGTGTCTTCGCAGCGGTTGGAATTTCCACGGCGGTTGGATGTGGTGGATTCTTATTTTCTAAAATCGGCTTTGGTTAAGCAAGCCTTCGTTTTTTCACGTCCGTCTGGCCGGGGGAAATGCGGTAATTCGCATCACCTTGGTGCTTGAGAACGATCTGCCGCGCCGTTTCATGCAGTGCCATGAGCACCCAACCCACGCCCCTCTCCCGCCGTCGTTTCGTCGGTGCCGCCGGTCTCGTCGCCGGCAGCATGATCACCCGCCCGCTGTTCGGTCAGAACGCCCCCAGCAACAAGCTCAACGTCGCCCTGATCGGCGTGTGGGGGCGTGGCCTGGCGCATTACGACTCCATTGCGGAGGAAAACGTGGTGGCGCTGTGCGACATCAACGAAGCACGCTTTCCCGATGCGCTAAAGCGTTTCCCGAATGCCACGACGTACATCGACTGGCGCAAGTGCCTGGATCATAAAGGCCTTGATGCTGTGGTCGTTTGCACGCCGGACCATACGCATGCGTTCATTGCCAACTGGGCGCTGAAGCGGAACCTGCACTGCTACTGCGAAAAGCCGCTGGCCATCACCGTGGATGAAGCACGCACCGTGCGCGCCACATGGGAGACAAAGAAGGGCAAGCTGGCCACCCAGGTGGGCATGCAGCGGCATGCCAATCCGAATTTCAACCGCGTCCGCGAACTCATTCGCGACGGCGCCATCGGCGAGCTGAAGGCCGCCTACGCCTGGGGCAACCGCCAGATTCCCAGGCCGGGTTATTTCCCCGAGGAAGGCCAGCCGCCGAAGGGATTCCACTACGACCTGTGGCTAGGCCCCTCGCCGTTCCATCCGTACAACCCAGCCTACTTCTCCGGTGGAGCAGGCGCGAACTGCCTTTCCTGGAACATGTTCTGGGATTTCGGTGCAGGTCAGATCGGCGACATGGGCAGCCACACCATGGACCTGCTGTGGAATGCCGTGGACGGCGGACTGCCAACCTCTGCCGAAGCGAAGGGAGATGCCTACAACTCCGACGTGACGCCGGTGAAATGCGAATCCCACTTTGAGCTGCCCGCCAACGACTGGCGTGGACCCATCACCGTGGCCTGGTATCAGGGCGGCGCGATGCCGAGCTCGCCGAAGAAGCACATTGATCTCACGCAGATTGGTCATGGCGCGATGTTCAAAGGCACCAAGGGCTTCCTCATCGCCGACTTCGACTCCCGCCTCATCCTGCCCTATGGCAATGATGCGGACATGAGCTACTACAAGCCGCGCAAGAAAGAGGATATGCTGCCTGACATCGGCCACTTCCAGAAGCAGTGGTTCGACGCCTGCCGTGACCCCAGCAAGCCCACCGCCTGCAACTTCGGCTACAGCGCCGACATGATCGAGATGATGCTCCTCGGTCTCGTGGCCTACCGTACCGGCAAGAAGATCCAGTATGACGGCAAGACCGGCAAAAGCCCCGACACACCCGAAGCGAACGCCTTCATGAAGAAGGAATACCGACCCGGCTGGAATATCGACGGCTGAATCGAGCATGAACACATTACCACCCATCAGCACTGTTCCTTTGATGCTGGTGGGTGGCATCTGCCAGTATTGGTATGAATGAAACGCATGCTGGTACTCCCGGATATGCACTGAGGTTCGCCGATGGAGTCGGCCTCCTGATGGCGTATGGGAGGCATGCGATTTCTCACCCTTCCATTCTGCATCCTTCTCTCGGTGGCACATGCGGCTGATCCGTCGCACGTTTTCAAAGCCGGTGCGGCCACCAGCAACATCACACCAGAGCTGGGCACCTCCATGAACGGCGGTTTTCAGGACCGGCAGGCGGTGTTTGTACATGATGAACTGCACGCCCGCTGTCTGGCGCTGGATGACGGCAAGACGAAGCTGGTGCTGGTGGTGGCGGACAGCTGTGTCATTGGACGCGGCATTTTTGATGAGGCGAAGAAGATGGTGAACGAGGCCACCGGGCTGCCGATGGAGAACATGCTCATGTCCGTCACGCATTCGCACTCCTGCGGCACGGCGCAGGCGGTGGGCCAGAGCGAGCCGAATCCGATGTATCAGCGTTTTCTGGCACGTCGCATCGCCGATGGTATTCGCTGCGCCCTGAACAATCTTGCCCCCGCCAAAATCGCGTGGGGGAAGGTGGATGTGCCGCAGCATGTCTTTAACCGCCGCTGGAAAATGAAGCCCGGCGGCATTCCCCCCGCGCCTCATGGAGTGACCACGGATCAGGTGAAGACGAATCCCGGAGTCAACAACCCGAACCTCCTGGAACCAGCCGGACCGACGGATCCTGAGGTGTGCTTCATCAGTGTGCAATCCATGGAGGGCAAACCCATCGCGCTGTATGCCAACTACTCGCTGCATTATGTCGGCGGCACAGGGCCGGGCCATCTTTCGGCGGACTACTACGGTGTCTTTTGCAGCCGGATCGGCGAGCTGATCGGCGCGGGGAATCAAGACCACGCCTTTGTGGGCATCATGTCCAACGGCACCAGCGGCGACATCAACAACATCGACTGCCGCGGTGGTCAGGCGAAGCAGCCGCTGTATGGGCAGATCAATCTCGTCGCGAAGGATGTGGCGCAGGCTGTCGCCGGTGCGTGCAAGGCGCTGAAGTATCAGGACTGGGTGCCGCTCGGAGTGGCGCAGAAGGAGGTCACGCTGGGCCTGCGCATCCCCACCCAGGAGGAGGTGGAAAAAGCACGCGTGGTGACGAAGCAGTCCAAGCTCTTTCCGCGCATGGAGACAATGGAGCAGGTGTATGCGCGGGAAACGGTGCTGCTGGCGGACTTCCCCAAGGAAGTCTCCGCGCCTCTGCAGGTGCTCAAGATCGGCGACCTGCGTGTTTCAGCCATTCCTGCGGAGGTCTTTGTGGAGATCGGGCTGGGTTTGAAGAGCCGGCATGCGCAGACTTTCACCGTGTCCCTGGCCAATGCGTACCATGGCTATCTTCCCACGCCGGAGCAGCACAAGCTTGGCGGCTATGAAACCTGGCGCGCCAGATCCGCCTGCCTCGAAGCCGATGCCTCAACAAAGATCGTCGCCGGTCTTGAGGAGCTGTTTGCAAAACTTCAGTAATATCTATTCACGCGACTATGAAATTCATTCTGCTCTGCTTCGCGCTGCTTACCTGTGCCGCATCTGCTGCCAACATCGTCATCATGACGGTGGAAGATCCCAACAACTACGAGGCTCCGCGCACGATGCGTGAATTTGCGGAGAAGGAGCTGCGGCCGCTCGGGCATCAAGTCACAATCATTGAAGGGGACAAGCCGCAGCCGCATCACTTTGCTGGACTTGTCGAAGCGCTGAAAGAGGCGGATCTGCTGGTGCTCTTCTCGCGCCGTCGTTTCCCACCGAAGGAGCAGATGGCGGCCATTCGGGCGCATCTGGCTGCTGGCAAGCCCTTGCTCGGCATACGAACGGCGAATCATGCCTTCATACCCAAGCCCAAGGAAGTCGTGGACCCTGGTCTGGAGCCATGGCCTGACTTTACTCATGAAGTGCTGGGTGGTGAAAATGCGGGCTATGAAACCAAGGGGCTGCCCTACAGCGTCAGAGTGCTTGATGGAGTCAAGACGCCTCTTCTTGAAGGGGTGAATGTGGCGAACATCCAGGGCTATCAGTCACTCTATAAAGTGCTGCCGCTGGCCGCTGACGCCACGCCGATTCTCATTGGCACTGCACAGGCTGGAGCCACCACGCCGCCTCAGCCGGTGGCATGGACGCGCAGCTATGGCAGCGGAAAAGCGCGCATCTTTTACACCAGCCTCGGTGCCCCGGAGGACATGCGCAGCGCCGATCTGCAGCGCCTGCTGCGCAATGCCGTGGAGTGGACTTTGAAAAAATAGCGCGTCATGAAATTCGTCTGCCTCCTCCTGCTCGCATGCGTCGTCACCGCCAGGGCTGAAATGCTCGCAGGGGTGGCCAAGGTCGACATCACTGACCGCACCGTTCCGGTGACTGATCCGTGCTTTGCCAAGGCGCTGGTGCTCAAGAACGACGACACCACGGCGGTGGTGATCACGCTGGATGCGGTGGCGGTGGGAGGCATCGGGCGCATTGGCAATGGCTTCATGGCGACGGTGCGCAGCGGACTGCGGGAGCTGGGCATCGCGCCGGAGAATGTGGTGGTGAATGCGAGCCACTGTCACGGCATCGTACGCGGAGATCTGGAGCCGCTGGTCATCCAGGCGGTGAAAGAAGCGGTGCGGAATCTGGTGCCGGTGAAAGCGGGCAGCGGCGAGGGCTCGGAGACGCGCATCAGTGAAAACCGGCGGCTCAAAATGAAGGATGGCAGCATGGTGGACATGCGGCGCGCCTATTCGATGCCGCCCGATGAAGACGTCGCCAGTGTGGGGCCCATCGACCCACAGGTGGCCGTGTTGCGGCTGGACCGCATGGACGGCACGTCGCTGGCCGTGCTCTACCAGTTTGCCTGCCATCCGATCATGAACCCGCCCAGCAAGGGCTGCTCGGCGGACTATCCAGGCTTTGCCTCCAAGGTGATTGAGGACGCCCTTGGAGGCGGAGCGATGGCCTTCTTCATCCAGGGATGTGGTGGCGACATCAATCCGGTGCGCTACAAGGAGGTCTCCCGACCAGCCGATGCCGAACCGCTCGGCACCATGCTGGGTGCCACGGTGCTGGCCTCAGTGCGGAAGATTGAAACCCAGGCCGGTGCGCCTCTCAAGGTGAACAATGAGACCATCGCCCTGCCGCGTGCTGCGGACTACACCGCACGCATTGCCAACATCGAGGCGGAGCAGAAAAAGCTCGTGGCCGCGCTCAAGCCCACCAACATCAACTTCAAGACCTTCCTGCCCCTGCTGCTGCAGCACAAGCTCTGGCCGGAAACGCCGTCGCATTATTCGCAGAGCTACCTGCATGACCAGTCATTGGATCGGAAAGCCATCCCCCAGCTTGACGCCGACAACCGCACGCTGGTGGAGAGCTACCTGGCCAACATCGAAATCATGGAGCGGCTCACACGTTTGAACGCCAACCTCGCGCTGCTGAAAATGCACCTGAAGCAGACCGAGGCTGCCGCCAGCCCAACGTTGGATGCCGAGGTCTGCGGGCTGCGGGTAGGCGACTTCAAGCTGGTGACCTTCCCCGGAGAGGTCACAGTGCAGGTGGGACTGAACATCAAGAAAGCGGCGAATGACGCCCGCGCTTTTGTTTCCGGCTACACCAATGGCTACATCTGGTACACACCCACTGTGGAGCAGCGCCTGAACAGCGGCTATGCGCAGGAAGACTGTGACACGCTGGTCGCGCCCGAGTGGCAGAAGATTTTTGAGACGAAGGCGCTGGAAGTTTTGCGCAATCTCAGCCGATAAGCTTTTTCATGAAATCATCACTCCTGCTTCTGTTTGCCGCATTTGCCTGCTCCAACTTGGCCGCAGACGATTTGCCAAAGACGCTCATGACCACGCGTGGCAAGCTGCTGGTCAGCGAGGACTTTACGCCGCCGCTCGCGCCTGTGGTTGGCAAGCCGGTGGGATTTGCCAGCGGGTTCACCGGCTGGCGCTACAATGCAGGACCTGCAGGTGGGAAATCCGGCTATTGGAAACTGACCGACGGAGTTTTCACCGGGGTGGAAAGCCCGGGGGCCAATCATCCGGCGACAGCCTCGTTTGGCTTTCAGTTCACCGACGCCATCATTCAATGTGAGGTGAGGCTGAACGACGTGCCCGATGAAGGCCGCAAATACCGCTCTTTGTTTGTGAAGGCGACGGATGCCAAGGACTACGTGATCGCGCTGAGCGTGGGACCGGGAGGCCTATTTCTGACGCCATATGATGCGGAGCGCATCAACCCCACGACCAAGCAGCGGGAAAAAGGAACGGCGGGCCGCGCGCTGACGCCCGTCAAACTCAACGAATGGCACACTGTGGTGCTGGAGATCAAAGGCACGGAAGTGGTGGGTACGATCGACGGCAAAAGTACCACGCTGAGCAATCCGCTGATTGGCACGGCGAAACACAGCATCATGCTCGGGGCCGGCACGGAGGCGAGCTTTCGCCATCTGCGCATGTGGGAGGCGCTGCCCAACGCAGACTGGGCCTCAGCCAAGGCGGCACTGCAGGCAACGGTGAAACCTTGAGCTGTCAGTCACTGCGAACCGTCATTTCATTAACCTCATGAACTTGTCTTCCCTCCTCCGTCTCCTGCTCATCATGGCTGCCACTTGCGTATGGCAGCTCCAAGCCGCCGAACCAGCCCACATCGTCATGATGATCGGCGAGGACGAATATCACACCTGGGAAACCCTGCCGGAGTTTGCCGCCCAAGAATTGAAAGCCGCGCCTTATCGCGTCACCATCATTCAGGCGGACAAGGCGGATAAGAACCAGTTCCCAGGCTTCGTGGAGGCCGTGCATGATGCCGATCTCCTTTTCATCAGCGTGCGCCGCCGGACTCCGCCGGTGGAGGTGATCAAAGCCGTGCGCGCTCATCTCGATGCCGGCAAGCCGCTGGTGGGCATCCGCACGGCCAGCCATTGCTTCGCGCTGCGTCCCAAGGAGCCGGAACCCAAGGCCGGCCTGGGCATCTGGCAGGACTTTGATCCGCAGGTGCTGGGCGGCAACTACACCGGCCACTACGGCAAAGATCCCGCCGCTATCACAGTGATTCCGGGTGCGGAGTCACATCCCATCCTGCGTGGAGTTGTGGTCTCTGAACTCATCGGTCATGGCGGTCTGTATAAAAACACACCACTGCAATCCGGCACGACAGCGCTTTTGAAGGGAACGCTGCCAGGGACCGAGACCGAGCCTGTCGCGTGGACTCATCTGTATGGAGAAAAGAAGGCCCGCGTCTTCTACACCTCGATGGGGCATTGGGATGACTTCAAGCTGCCAGCCTTCCGGCGCTTTTTGCTCAATGGCATCGCCTGGGCGCTGGAGAAACCCTGACATTTTTTCTTCGGCGTGTCGGCTGTGCAGCCTTGAGCATCGCCGCACGCTCGCCATAGGAAGCGGCTCACCAAACCACCCGACAAACATGCGACTTCAAGACCAGGTCATCCTCATCACCGGCAGCTGCACGGGCATTGGCGAATTCATGGCGCGGCGCTTCGTTGCCGAAGGCGCCCGAGTCGTCCTGCACGGACTGGAAACCGAACGCGGCGAGGCTTTGAGGCAGGAGCTTGGCACCGACAAAGCAGCCTTCTGCCAGGGCAACCTCGCCGACCCGGAGGTCCCGGCCAAACTGGCCGCTGATGCCATCGCCGCCTTCGGCAAAATCGACGCTCTGGTGAACAACGCGGCCATGACCAACCGTGCGCGCATCGCCGAGACGGACGCGGCCATGTTTGACCGCATCATCGCCGTGAACGCCCGTGCACCCATGCTCCTCATCCGTGCGCTGCTGCCCGAGCTGAAAAAAAACCAAGGCGTGGTGCTGAACATCGGCTCCGTGCTGGCCCACTGCGGTCAGGCCAATCTGCTGGCCTACTCCATGTCCAAGGGCGCGCTCATGACGATGACCCGCAACCTGGCCGATGCGCTCGGCACCGACCGCGTGCGTGTGAACCAGCTCAATGTCGGCTGGACCCTCACGGAGAACGAATACAAGGTGAAGCTCGGCGATGGTCTCGGTGAAGGCTGGCCCGAGCGTCTGCCAGCCTACGCAGTTCCCATGGGCCGTTTGCTGAGGCCTGAAGACATCGCCGCCGCCGCTGTATACTGGGTCAGCCGCGAGAGCTTTCCTGTCACCGGCACCGTGGCCGAGCTGGAGCAGTACCCGCTCATCGGCCGCTACACCAATCACGAGGGCGATCCTCTCAAACAACAAGATCACACCAACTAAACCACCATGAAACTGATCCGCTTTGGAAACCCTGGAGAAGAAAAACCCGGCCTGTTGCTGGAAGATGGCCGCCGCATCGACGCAAGCGCCTTTGGCAGTGACTACGATGAGAAATTCTTTGGAGGAGACGGCCTTGAGCGTCTGGCCGCCTGGGCCAAGGCCAACGCCGCCACGGCTCCCACGGTGTCTGCTGAAACCCGCCTCGGCCCCTGTGTCGCCCGCCCCAGCAAGATCATCTGCATCGGCCTGAACTACGTGGACCATGCCAAGGAAAGCGGCATGCCCATCCCGGCGGAGCCTATCGTTTTCTTCAAGGCCACCAGCGCCATCGTGGGTCCGAATGACAACGTGGTCATCCCGCGCAACTCCAAGAAGACCGACTGGGAAGTCGAGCTCGCTTTCGTCATCGGCAAAAAGGCCAGCTACGTTTCCGAAGCGGACGCCATGAGCCATGTGGCCGGCTACTGCGTGCACAATGACTACAGCGAGCGAGAGTGGCAGTTGGAGCGCGGCGGCCAGTGGGTGAAGGGCAAAAGCTGCGACACCTTTGCGCCCATCGGGCCCTTCCTCGCCACCAGCGATGAGATCCCTGATCCGCAGAACCTCAAGCTCTGGCTCAAGCTGAACGGCAAGACCATCCAAAACAGCAGCACCGCGCAGATGATCTTCGGCGTGCAGAAGCTGGTGAGCTATCTGAGCCAGTTCATGAGCCTGCTGCCCGGAGACATCATCACCACCGGCACACCTCCCGGAGTCGGCCTTGGCTTCAAACCCGAGCCGGTTTTCATGAAGCCCGGCGATGTCATCGAGCTCGGCGTCGAAGGCCTCGGCGTCCAGGGCCAGACGGCTGTCGCCGCATAAAGCAGTCGAGCTTTAGCTCGTCCGGAAAACTCAATAGCCTTTTGAATTGGGGTCCGCACAGTCTTCTGTGCGGACCCTTTTTTGACTGCTCCTGCAAGGCTGGCATCGGAGATGTGGCTTATGGCCCCGTGTTTACCGGGCTGCACTTCAGCCGCACAAAACCTTTGCCGCTCAGATTCGCGTTGACCGTGATCGTGCCGTCGCCGTTGTTCGTCGTTTGCGCCGCAGGGATGTCAGTCCAGTTCACCAGGTCCGTGGAGGATTGCGCCTGGATGCTGCCCCATTCGGTGAAGACCATGCGAGGCTGGTAGGTCAATGTCAGCGCGCCATTCTGCAGCACCGGCCTTGGCATGCTGGAGGTGCCTGTGACATTCTCCAGTGCGAACTCGACGCCGTTGGGTATGCCGTTGCCATTCGAATCGGCCGTGAAGCTGCCACTCTGCCCCACTGAGGCGAGCCATTCGGTGAAGGGGATGTTGGGATCCAGCCCTAGCAGGGTGGAGATGATGTAGCTGTCGCTCACCGGTGTGATTGCCGTGGCTGGATACTGGGCATTGAAGGCATCCACGACCATCTGCGCGATCTTGGTATGCGCGCAGGTGTTGGGGTGAAATCCGTCTCCGGAGAATGCATAACGCGTCCGCGCATCGGCATCCGCCACACGGTAAAATTCGATGGCCTGGATGCGGAAGGGCTGCGAGATGAGCGACTTGGTGAACGCATACACGCCGGGCACAAATCCGATGCCGATGGACTGTGCATAGGCTGCCAGACTGGCGTTCAGGGCATCCATTGCGGCGGTGACGCGGGCCGTTTTTACCGGATCGGTGGGGTAGCCCTGCTGAATTTTGGGCGTGCAGCCCACATGCGGCACGCTGACCAGCACGATGGGAATGGATGGATTCACTCCACGCACAAAGCTGATGATCCACTGCAGATTTCCATAGGTCGTGGTAGTCACGGAGGCGTCCGCCGTGCCGTTGTAGAGATTGGCGTAGTAGCTGTCAGCATCATTGCCGCCCGCGAAGATGACCACTCTCTCCACGGTGCCACGCAGCTGGTTTTTCAGCGTGTTGGTCCACCAAAAGTTGTAGATGCTGCTGAGCTGGTTGCGGATGTCCGTTGTGGTCGCTCCCGGGAAGGCCCAGTTATAAGCGTGCCCTGTGAGCCTGGGATCAGCATAGGCTCCCCACGTTCCAGTATCAAACCAGTCGGTGCGGTTCTGATGCAGGAGTTCGATCCAGTTCCGCGCCTGCCAGGAGGCAGGGTTGTTGGGATACAGCGCCGGAAACTCCTCTTCGTACTCCTTTGTCAGGCTGTCCCCGATCACCAGGCACTGCTCCGCCCTGAGCGAGAAGCTCATGAGCAGGAGCATGAATGTGAAGACACAGCGGCGCATCTCCGATTTTGACGCAGGAACCAGGAGAAAAGTTCACCGGCAGATCAAAGTTTGTGCTGTGGCATCTCAGACAAGTCGGAGGCTCTATATTCACTCAACTTTCAGCACGCCGTTCATGACCATCCAGTGGCCGGGGAAGGTGCAGAGGTAGGGGTAGTCGCCCTTCTCTCTTGGAGCAGTGATGTGGATGGTGAAGCTCGACTGCGGATTCGTCATGTCGGTGTAAGCCAGCACGTCGTCGGAATCGGGCACGTAGTGCTTGGCCAGACCTTGCGGGTCGGTGATCATAAGGTTGGCCAGATTGCCGATCTTTTGCAGCGTGCCCGGTTTGGCGAGCATCCAGTTGTGCGGAACCACATCAGGGTTTTTGAAGACGATAGTGAGCTTCTCACCTGCCTTGGCGCTGAGCGTTTTTTGCACGTATTGCAGACCGAGAGCAGCCTCGATGACGATTTCACGTCCGCCTTCACCCTTGGCCCACGGATTGGGCTTGGAAGACTTCGGCGCCTCCATGCCGATCTGTGCAGCGTGATTGGTCTTCGCGATCTTGGTGTAGCCAACGAAATCGGTAAAGGGTTCTGCCAGAGCATGGGCTGTGAGGAAAACATCATGGCCAGTGCTCAGGTGCAGATGGATCTGGCTGGCGGTGACGATCTGCGGGATTTCGAGGAAGAGAGTTTTACCACCATCGAGCTTCTGCACGCTGTGCACTTCCAGCGGATCATGGCCAGGTGTATCAGCATATTTCACGGAGTATTCAGGAGAGCCATACTGAGGGCCATAGCGGTAGTTCCAGCATTGCGCAAAGCAGGTGGAGGCGTCGGCATCTTTCACGGGCTGGTTGAAGCGGAGCAGCACTCCATTGTCGCGGGCTTCGAATCCGATGGGCACCGGCTTCTCGCCGCCAGTGAAGCGCACGCGTTGGAAACAGCCGTCCTTCGGGGTGTAGCTGCCCCAGCCCTGCATGCCGTTCACGTAGAGGTGGCCGTCCTTCGGATTGAAGCGCGCGCACTGCGGGCCGGAGTCGAAGTTGCCGCTGATCTTCACCGCTGCCGCCTGCCAGCGGCCTTTCACATTCTGCCGCATGACGAGCCACGCGCCGCCACCGCCGGAGGAGAGATGAACGAAATTGCCATCGCCTTTGAGTGCAGCCCATTTGTCGCTGGAGATGAAGGCCTGGCTGCTGGCGCTGTTGTCCTCGCCACGAGGGAGATACATGAGCACGGGCTCGGGAGGCTGGCCGTTCTTGGGGCCGCCTGCGCCAAAGTGGGCACCCAGATTGTGGTCCAGTTCGATCTGGAAGATGGAGGAAGCCGGTGTCCAGTCGCCTTCTTGACCGCTGCTGGTGACAAAGCGTCCATCCGGCGAGATGCCGAGGCCATCCGGATTCCGGAAGCCGGTGCCGAGGACTTCGAGTTTGTCACGGCCCGTGATGCGGCAGACACCTTGATTGCCGGAGGCGAAATACCAGCGGCCTTCTTTGTCGGTTTCGAGACCGACGATGAAGTCGTGGCCGCCGGGAGATGTCTGCATCGCATTCGTCACACACTCGTAGAAGTCGGCCTCGTCATCGCCGTTAAGGTCATGCAGACAGGTGATCTGATCACGGCCGAGGACATAGAGCTTGTCCTTCACGATCTTCATGCCCAGCGGCTGATTGAGACCAGTGGCAAAGCGCTTCCAGCGGATCTTGGACAGCTTCTCATCGATGCCTTTCACCAGCCAGACCTCGCCCGTCATGGTGGCGATGGCGGCAGTGCCATTGCTGAAGAAGTCATGTGCGGTGATGAAGAACAGCGCGCCATACGGATTATCAAAGGGCAGTTCGATGGTGTCGGTGGCGAAGGGCTGCTGCGTGCCTAGCTTGCCTTTGGTTTCCATCCACTTTGGCCATTGGGATAAGAACTCTTTAGCGAGTTGAACCTGCTCGCCATGAACATTCCAAAATGAATCACCCACTTTGAAGATGACGGCCTTGCCCTGACGATAGAAACCTTCGTACTGGCCTTGGAGCTTGATCGATGGCTTCGACGCCACCTTGCCATCCATCGCAGCGCCGCCCATGAAGCCGTGACGGTGATCGGTGAGCTTGATGAAGCCACCTGTCCAGGTGAGCGGGAATGAAAGTTTCTCACTGTCGAAGACATACGAGGTATCACCTTCGCGAACGCACACGGCCTTGGGGATCGTCAGACCCGCGCCTTTGAAGACGCAGCTAAAGACGCTGCCGTGATCACTTTCTGCGAAGCGGCCATCCTTCCAGGTCACCTGGTCGTTTTGATTCCCCCAGTGGCCCTGCTGGCCGCCATCGAGTCCGGGGAATTGTGGCAGCAATGCCGGAAGCGGCTTCTGCTTCATGAATTGCAGCGCCTGCTTGCCGTAGAAGTCGAAGACACGCTCACGGTTCACAAACTCCTCCCAGTGCACATTATCTTCAGGATGGAGTGGCTTGCGGTCCGGCTTGAAGGCTGCGGGCGGCGGAGCCTTCGGCGGCAGGATGGCGTCCAGATGATCGAAGTCCCAGAGACCGATGGTGTTGTCCATGCGCAAGCGTGGGCCGTTGCTCTTGCGCGGCTTCATCACACCGCGTGCGATGCGCACGTCGTCCAAAACCCCATCACAGCCGATGGAGCCTTCCACGAGGCTGCCGAAAGCAATGCCACCAGCTTTGGGTGTGCCCTTGAGGGGCTGCACTGGCTTCTCGAGCACCTGCTTGCCGTCCACCCAGAGAGCCACGCTCTTGTCATCGATGCTGGCCAGCAGGTCGTGCCACTTGCCGTCACAGATGTTCACCTGCGAATCATAATCGCCGCCACGTCCGGGCATGTAGAGCGCGAAGGTGCCGCGTTTGGCATGCGTGTAGATCTCCCAATGAGTGGCGGAGGATTTGGTGTCCGAGGCGACGAGGATGTTGAAATGATCCTTGCTGTTCAGTTTGGCGCGGCATTCAATCGTAATCGGCAGCGTGCGGAAGGGTTCGTTGTCCTGCTCAAAATAGCTGCCTTTCAGAGCCTCGCCGAATTCCTGATTGAGGGACGGCACGCCCTCACCGGTGATGGGGGGCTTGGCAATGAAGCTGACAGTGGCTGGCTTGTCCTTCCAGGTACGATACTTTGGCTTCGGTCCAGGTACATTGTCATCCAGCTGCGGCACCAGCCACGCAAGGCCGTCGAGATTGTCCAGCAGGCGGCCTTCAGCGTCTTCATTCGTGTGATTGAGAATGCCGATGGGGCCGTTGTAACCGCTCGCACGCACGATGCGCAGCACCTTCACGTCTTCCGTGCCGACACCGAGTGGAAGAATCTTGCGGCCCTTGGCCTCGCCGTCGATGTCCATGCCGTTGAGATTGAAGCAGAGCAGGTGCGGCAGCATGCGTGGCAGCACTTTGGCTAGGCGGTCCAGATGGCCGTGGCCGTGGTGAAGGTTGTACACCATGCCGATGTTCTTGATGCCTTTGGCCTTCAGCGCCTCCACGATGGCGATGGCGTTTTCCGGCTCTCCATACCATCCACCGTGATTGTAAAGCGCCACCTGGCAGCCCAACGGTGCGGCGGCCTCGCAGATCGGCTGCAGACGTGCGACTTCCTTTTCCACGCGGGCTTTTTGATCTGCCTCATCCTTTACCTGAATCGCACCGCCGTTTCCATTCACCCAAAGCTGTGGGTGCACGCCATGGCGTTTGAAGAGCTCCAGCGTTTGCCGCGCTTCATCATTCAGCGTGGTTGGAAACCACCAGCCCATCAGCTCGATGTGGTGTTTCTTGAGCGCAATCAGCTCGTCGTCCCACTGCGGGATGTGCTCTTTGCGGTAATCATAGACGAACTTCTTCACGCCCATCTTTTCCAGCATGGCCGCACGCTCCTCCGGGCCGCGTTTGCCTGCATCGAACGGCACAATGCACCACGCAGCGAGGTTGGTTTTGTCAAAGAGAGCTTCGGCTGCCTGAGATGCGCCGAGCGCAGAAACAAAGAGTGTGAAGGTGAGAAGGCGGAAGAGCATGGTGGAAAGGTTTACTTGGTTTTGGAATAGGCGGCCCACTGAGCCTCGATCCATTCGGCATCAGGGACACCATCGAAGACGAGGATGCGATACTTGGAGACGTAAGGTTTGCCGGGCTCGATGGACCAGTCGCCATCCTGCGAGGGGGCGATGCAGAGCTGCGGGTTTTTCGGATTGAGGCGCAGCGGCTGCGGAAAGCGAAAGTTGGAGGGATGAATCAATATCGCCATGCCGGCAGGCATGCCATCCACCTGGCCGCCGATGTGGACCCACTTGCCCTTGGTCGAGTCTCCTTTGAGGCGGTCATGCCCTTCACTGGTGAGCATCGTCACGGCATCGAGCGGATTCCACGCCTGATTTCCACGCACGCCGAGGCCGCCGTAGTGGTACTTGGGCAGCCTCAGCGGTTTGTCAGTGGCACAGGTCTGAGTGCTCGTGAGGTCGATGATGTTCGTCAGCTTCCCATCCAGCTCCTTCTGCGCCACCGCCACCTGCCACATCTCGCTCAGCACTTTCTGATCAGGGGCGTGACTGTGATCCAGAAACAGATGCCGACTGATGAAGCCACCGCCATCCACACCACCCCAGCTCTTGTCCAGCTTATCGAAGCGTACTTCCGCCAGGATCTGATCTCCGCTCTTGTCCTTGCCCTCGCCTTTGCCCTGATTCCAGAAGTCGGGGTGCGATTCGCCAAACTCCGTCTTCGTCCACGCCATCCAGATGCCGCGATGCCAGCGGTGGTCTTCCGGGTGGTTGCCAGTCACCAGCTTGCCGCTGGGCGAATAGACCGGGTGCAGATGTGCTCCGTGTTTGAAAACAGCGGCCACTCCCTCAGGCACCTCGCCAGCCTCCATTTGATAATCGCAGATGATTTTTCCCCCGGCGCTGAAATGCAGTACGGAGCCGCTCTTCTCCACCTGAATATCTGCGGCGGAGGAGCGGAGTGCTGGCAGGGTGGCCAAGACAGCAGTGAGGAGAAGGGTTGGCTTCATGACGATGGAACGGCCCGCTGTATCACAAACTCGCAGGCTTTACGAGAGTTCCCGCTTTCACCACGCCGCCCTGCATCACGGCCATGAGGTTGTCGCGGTTTTCGAGAAGAGAGATGTCCTTGAGCACATCCCCCGCCACCACGAGCACGTCCGCCAGCTTGCCTTTTTCGAGTGTGCCGATCTCCTTCTCACGGCCCATCATCTTTGCGCCGCCAAGCGTGGCGCACTTGATCGTGTCCAGCGGTGAGAAGCCCACGTAATCGACGAAGAAGGTCAGCTCCTGCGCGTAGGTGCCGTGCGGGGTCCAGGCAAAGCCGTAGTCGCCACCGAGCCCCAGGGTCCCACCAGCCTTTAGCACTTTGCGGCAGCTTTCAGCACCAGCTTCAAGAGTCTCCTGGTGGCCGTCCAGCACGCGCTGGGACAGGCCAAATTCCTTGCCGCGCTGCACGCTGAAAAGCTCAAACCCCAGCCCGGGGCACATCGGCACGTTGCGCTTCAGCAGCAGATCCAGGCACTCGTCATCCATGAAGGTGCCGTGCTCGATGGCATCATAACCAGCTTTCAGCGCGTTGCGGATGCCCTCGGTGGCGCGGCAGTGGCCGGTGACCTTGAGACCGTGATTATGCGCCGTGGCCACCACGGCATGCATCTCTTCAAAGGTCATGCACAGGGTGTGATGATCGTTGATGTCGGGAGAGGCGGCATCTCCGGTGGGGTAGGTCTTCACCCACTCGATGCCGTCTTTGACCAGTTTGCGCACGGCAGTGCGGGCCTGCTCGGGACCATTCACGATGAAGACGATGCCCTCCATGCCGATGCGGCGGTAGTCGGGGTTCCAGTCCATCAGCCCGCCTGCGCCGCAGATCTCGCGGCCGCTGGCGCTGAGGCGCGGGCCGGGGATCATGTCTTCCTCGATCGCCTTCTTCATCCAGACATCGATGTTGTGCAGGCAGCCCCCGCTGCGCGCGGCCGTGTAGCCGCACTCCAGCGCGGTCTTGGCATTCACGCCAGACTGCAGGGTCACGTATTCCACGGGGTACTTGATGTCGAGGTCCTGCAGCTCGGACACATTGAAGTAGGTCAGGTGAATATGCGCCTCGATGAGCCCCGGCATGATGGTGCCGCCCTTGGCATCGATCACGCGTGCGTCAGTAGCAGCAGGCGGTGCGTCAGCGGCAGGGCCTGCGTAGGTAATGATGCCGTCGGTGATGATCAGCGCGGCATTGGGGACAGCGGGCCTGCCCGTGCCATCGACGAGCTGGCCGTTTTTGACGATGGTGGTGCCTGGTTGGAGCTTCATGGTGCCAGGATGCTATCGCTTTGCCCGGCGCCGGGATAGAACAGGAGCGGCAGGGCTTGGAACATTCGCGGCGGCGTATTTTTCGCGGTAGGCGCCAGGTGTGAGGCTGGTGACGCGGCGAAATTCGCGCGTGAGATGGCTCTGGTCTGCGAAGCCGCAGCGCAGGCCGATGGCGGAGATGGACTCTCTCGTGTCCACCAGCAGGCGGCAGGCGGTCTGGATGCGCAGGCGGCGCAGATACTGCTGCGGCGGCAGGCCATACTCGCGGAGAAAGCTGCGTTCAAACGCCCGCGCCGACATGCCCACGGCGTGCGCCATTTCCGCATTGGTCACGGATTCACCCAGCCGGCGTGTCATCAGTGAAATGACGACACCGAGGCGGATGTCCCCACGCTGGTCGATCTGCGCGGCATCCAGCATGCGCGTGATGCCAGCCGTGCCCACGACGCGGCCCCGCGCATTGCACACCGGCTTTTTGGTCGTGAAGCACCACGCCGCCGTGTGGTCAAACCGGCCCACCAGCTCAAGCCGGCCCTGCACCGTCTGCCCCGCCAGCACGGCTTCATCACCTGCCCGGAAATGCGCCGCCAGGTGCGGTGGCGAGAGATCGTCGTCTGTCCGGCCCAGCACCTCCTCCAACCGCTGCATGCCATAGTTCAGCAGAAAGGTGCGGTTCACCCAGAGGTAGCGGCGCCTCGCGTCCTTGATCCAGGCCTGCACGTCCGGCAGCGCGTCAAAAAGATCGCGCAGGGCATCGGCGGCGGATGTGGCGGCGGCATCGGCTTTCACAGTCGGGAGACTATCTGGAACGCTATCTGCTCGCATGTGGAATCATGCAGGCAGGAAAAAACGTGAAAACTCATCAGGCCATTCCAGCAGGTCCAGAGGGGGCTCACGCATGGATTGACACCCCCACCCGTCGAGCCTACTCTCCGGTCCGTGTGCGTCCCTCGACGGACGCAGACACGGAAAATCGGGTTCACGCCATGACCTGTTCTCTGAAATGTGCGCCATGGCACAGTTTTCATATCTGAACCGATGAACCTCTACGTGAGCAATCTTCCTTACACGATGACGGATGAAGAACTCCAGGGCGAGTTCGCCGCCTTTGGCAATGTCTCCAGCGCCCGTGTTGTCAGAGACCGCGACACGGGCCGCTCACGCGGATTTGCCTTCGTGGAGATGCCGGTGGAATCCGAGGCGCTCACAGCCATCAATGCCCTGAACGCCAAGGAGATCGGCGGGCGTGCCCTGCGTGTGGTGGAGGCCCGGCCAAAAGAGGAGCGTCCGCAGCGCCCCTTCGGTGGTGGTGGGGGCGGCGGCGGACATCGCAACCAAGGCGGTGGAGGAGGTGCGGGCGGCAGGCGCGATTCACGCTCAGACTGGGACCGCAACAAACGCTCCTAGATCACCCTTACTGCTTCGGCTGGTACTTCGGATATCGCTGCTTCAGCTGCTCCATCATGAGCTTAGCCTTGGCTGCATCTCCTGCTTTTTCCAGCACCTGAGCTGCCTTGTAGAGGGCGGCTGGAGTGACGTCAGGATCTTCAAAGACCTGGCTCGGCACGGCATACTTGGCGGCAGCGTCTTTCCATTTCACCGCTGCCGCATCCTTCTGGCCTTCAGCGGCCAGCTTGTCGCCCTGGGCGGCATAGATGTCACCTTCCAGCAGGAGCAGCTCGGCCTGTAGCTTGCCGTCTTTCACCACCTGCAGGGCCTCCTGGGCGGCTTTGTCGGCATCGTCAAAGAGCCCCTTGCCCAGCTGGGCGCGTCCTTTGGTCAGCAGGGCACGAGAGCGTGTGGCGCTGTCCGGATTCGAGAGGAGGAAGTTGTCCGTGGCCTGGATGCTGGCGTCGTATTGCTGGTTTTGCAGCTGGGCCATGCCCAGGTAGTTCCATACCACCGGCTCGGTGTTGGCCGGAACCTGCGGGGTGACCGCAAGTTCCAGGAAGCGCGCGGCACGTTTGAAGTCATCACTGCTGAAGAGTTTGAGCCCCAGCCATTTCAAAACATTGGGCGGCACCTGGCCGTCTGGCTTGGACTGCAGGTAGTTGTCGATCGCCTTGGCCAGACTGTCGGCGTTCTGTCGCGCGTATTCGCACAGGATGATGAGCTGGCTGGATTTTTCGAGGTAGCCTTTGCTGTCCAGTTCGATGGAGCGGCGTAGTGCGGGCACGGCCTTGTCGTAGATCTTCTGGTCAAAGTTGCCGCGCCCGACCCCGTAATAGGCCTGGGCACCTGCAGTAGTGGTGGGGAATTTTTTCAGCAGCGTCTCAAAGGCGGTGACGGTGGCCTTTGGATCCTTCTGCTCCATGGCGATGAACCCCAGCTGCAGCCACGAGAGCTCGCAGGCGTCTGACTTGGGGAAGTCCTTGGTCACGTGTTCAAAGTCAGCCTTGGCCTTGGGCAGATCACGCGCATCGCGGTTGGCCATGCCGCGGCGGGCAAAGGCCTTGGGAAGGTATTCGTGGGCAGGATACTCGTTGATGAAGCGGGTGAAGGTGCCCACCGCTTCCTGGTGCCGTCCGGCCTCTCCCTGAGCCCAGCCCATGTTAAAGAGTGTGCCCGGGCGCAGTTTCTCAGGCAGCTTGTCCAGATTGATCTCGTTGTAGCTCAGGGCCGCCTGCTGGTATTCAGCTTTGTTAAAGTAGAAGTCGGCACGGATAAGACGTGCGAGGGAGAGAAACTCATGGTTCGCCTGCTTCTGCGCGTAACGGGTGATGAAGGCCGTGGAAAATTCGCCGAGGTCCTTGTCATTCAGCAGGTAAAAGCAGTACAGCTTCCAGTAGCCCGCCTCAAAAGCTTCGTCGGTGTCTGCATGATACTGCTCGATCATCAGGTACACCTCCACGGCGCGGGCGTAGCTTTTGCGTGTGCGGTACGAGTGGCCCACCAGCAGCAGCATCTTGGCGCGGGAGGGGCCCGGAGGCAGAATTTCGGAGTTCTTGTTGTAGTATTCAATGACGCCGTCGTAGTCGCCCTTGGCATAGAGAGACTGGATGATGCCCACCAGCGAGATGCCGCGGTTCTGCTCGGTCGTCTCCGGCATGCGCAGCGCCTTTTCAAACATGGCGATGGATTCGTCCGGCTTCTTGAGCTCGGCATAGAGCACCGCAGCGCGGATGCTGGCCTCGGCGATGATGGCGCGGTCTCCACTGGTCTTGACGAGCTCGTCAAAAATGGGCAGAGCCTCGGTTTTCTTGTCCTGTCCCAGATAGAGGCTGCCAAGCGTGAGCAGTGCTGTCTCGCGGAAAGGGTTGTCGGTTTTCAACGCGATCACGCTGCTCAGCGCTGAGGCCTGCTTTTCCTTGTCTCCGGCCATGCCGTAGGCGCGGCTTTTGTGGTAGGCGGCGGCCAGCTTCACCTGCGCGCTTTTCGTTCTCGCCTCGCAGAAGGTGAAATACTTGGCCGAGTCGGCAAACTTGGAGTCGTTGAAGGCCATCGCCCCGAGGCGGTAGGCGGCAGATGGCGCACCATCACTCGAGGGGTAGCGGTTTACCACCTCTTCGTAGTAGCCGCCGGCCTGCTTGAGCTGGTTTTGCTTCATGTAGCACTCGCCTACACGGAAGAGGGCTTCTGGCACCAGCGTGGCAGTGGGAAACTGCTGCAGGTATTTGGCATACGACTGCGCTGCCATGCCCCACTCCTGGCGGTCATAGGCCAGCGAGGCAAATTCAAACATGTCATCCCCTGGCTCCTTGGCTTTGGCGGCAGGGGGCGCAGACTTGGGGTCATCCGTCACTGGCTGTGCCTTGGGGGGCGTCTTGCCCACGGGGATGGCCTTGGGCACACGGTCATCATCTTCCACCGGCAGTGCTCGAGGGGCCTGCTGGGCCATGGAGGAAAGAGTGGCCACGCAGAAAAACACTGGCAGCAGGCGGGGCGCATGACTGCGCGGGCTGGTTGGGAGCTTGGCGGCGGTCATCTCACTTGGTCGTGGCAGCAGGTTGGTCGGCGTCAGGTTTGCGCGTGGCGAAGGCAATGTTCCAGATGCCTGCCTTCTGGCAGGTGTCCAGTACGCGGATCACGTGCTGATAATCAACGATTTCGTCTCCGCGCAGGATCACGGCCTGGTCCTTGTAGAGAGCGACGATGTTCTTCAGCTTCACCAGCAGCTCGTCGGTGTTGAATTTCTGGCCGTTCACCAGGATCTCGCCGTCTTTTTTGATGTTGATGATGATCTCGCCGACATTGCGGGATTCCTTTTCTTTCCCTTCCTCGGCGGCGGGCACGCTCACATCCATGACCTGCTCCTCCTTGGCATACTGGAAGGTCACGGCAAAGAAGATCACGAGCAGGAACAGCACGTCCACCAGCGGGGCCAGCTGCATGGGAGTGGGCTCAATGGAATGCTGTTTTCTGAAATTCATGTCAGGAAGGTTGCGACGCGGGCAGGAGACGAAATCAAACCAATGAATGCCTCTTTACTGGCCGGCAGCGGCACGTGCTGCGCGCTTGTACTGCACCGCCAGCAAGGCCATCAGGTGGGTCGTCGCAGCCTCCATTTCGGAGATCAGCCGGTTCACCTTGCCACGGAAGATGGCGTAGAAGATCAGCGAGGGAATGCCGATGACGAGACCGGAGGCCGTGCAGAGCAGGGCCTCGGACACCCCCTGGGCCAGTCCCAGCTGGTTGGACCCACCGACACCCTTGCCGGAAATCTCGTGGAAGGTGGTGATCATGCCCAGCGTGGTGCCCAGCAGCCCCAGCATGGGGGCCACGGCGCCGACGTCTCCCAGGTAGGCGATGCGGGCCAGCAGCAGGCTGGACTGGCGGTTGCCCTCGGCCTCGGTCACCTCCTTCACCTCTTCAAAACTAGCGGTGGGATTACGCGTGGCAAAGTCCAGTGTCTTGGAGGTGATGCGGGCGATGCACTCGTTGCGGCGGTTGCACACAGCCAGCAGCCCCAGGTAGTCCTGTTTGCGGATCAGCGCATCGGCCGAGTTCATAAAGGCATCGCTCACCACCGTGCCCTGCCGAACCGTGAGGGCGAAGAGCACGATCATGAAAAACGCCACCATCGATAAGGTGATCAGCGGATAGGCCATGACGCCGGTGCGCTTCACAAAGCCTTTGAACGTCAATGCATCGCTATAAGGGTTCTCATCCACGGCGGGGGCCTGAGTCACGACGACACCGGGAGCAGCCGGTGCAGGCTGCTGGGCCTGGGCGTTGATGTTCATCACGAAGATGAGCGCCACCAGCACAGCCAGGGCGAGGAAGATTTTTCGGTGCATGAGGCGGCGACTGTAAACGTGTGCGCCAGCCTTGCAAGAGGCCGCTGGCTGGCTTTCCCGGGCCGTCAGGCCAGCAATTCCCGCACCACTTTGCACTCGTTTACGCCCGTCAGGCGGAAATCGAGGCCGGCGTAGCGGTACGTGAATTTTTCGTGATCAAAGCCCAGAAGACGCAGGATGGTGGCGTGCAGGTCGTGCACGTGCACCGGGTTTTCCGTGGCTTGGAAGCCAAATTCGTCCGTCGCACCGTGCGTGTAGCCGCCGCGCACTCCCCCGCCGGCCAGCCACATGGTAAAGCCGTAGTGGTTGTGGTCGCGGCCATGCTGCTTGCCGGCGTTCGCCCCGGGGGTGGGCAGTTCCACGGCGGGGGTGCGTCCAAATTCGCCCCCCCACATCATCAGGGTTTCGTCCCAGAGACCGCGCTGTTTCAGGTCGCTCATAAAGGCGGCCATGGCCCCGTCCGTCTGCTGGCCGAGCTTCCGGTGGTCGAGAATTTCGTCATGGTTGTCCCAGGGCTGGCCTGCGCCGGTCCAGAGCTGGATGAAGCGCACGCCGCGCTCCAGCAAACGTCTGGCGATGAGGCACTGGCGGCCAAAGTCGTGATCGCCGTACATCTTTCGGACAGATTCAGGCTCCTTCATGATGTCAAACGCGTCCGTGGCCTCCATCTGCATGCGGTACGCCAGCTCATAGCTTTGCACGCGGGCCTCCAGCAGCTGGTCACGGTCCTGGGCCACCAGATTACGCTGGTTCAGGGTCTGCAGCAGGTCCAGCTGGCGGCGTTGCTGCTTCAGGTCCAGGGAGCCGTTCTTGATGAACTCCACCAGCTTGTCCACCCGGGTGTCATCTGTGTTGATGTAGGCGCCCTGGTAGGCGCTGGGCAGGAAGGCGGACTGCCAGTTCTTCGTGCGGCGGGTGGGCATGCCGCCCGGGCACATGGAGATGTAGCCCGGCAGATTCTGGTTCTCACTGCCGAGCCCGTATGTCACCCAGGAGCCCAGGGTGGGGCGGTTCAGGCGGCCCTCGCCGCTGTTCATCAGCCCCAGGGAGGGCTCATGGTTTGGCACGTCGGCGTGCATGGAGCGGATGACGCACATGTCATCGGCAAAGGCTCCGGTCTTCTCAAAGATCTCGCTCACCTCTAGGCCGCACTGGCCGCGCTTGGTGAACTTGAAGGGGGACTTGAAGCCCGCCCCGGTCGGCCTCTCGGTTTTGAGCACGTTGGGCAGCGGTTTGCCGTCGTATTTGTCCAGCATCGGCTTCGGGTCAAAGGTGTCCACATGGGACGGCCCGCCGTTCATGAAAAAGTGCACTACCCTTTTCGCCTTTGGAGTGAAGTGCGGGCGCTTCAGCGCCATGGGGTCCATCGTGGCCGCTGCGGCCTGCTGGTCAAACAATGAGCTGGCGGCCACGGCACCAAAGCCCATGCCCACGCGCTGCAGCAGTTCACGGCGCGTCAGAAAGGCATGCTCCAGATTCGGGGCATGATGTGAAAAAGAGGGGTTCATTGGGGGTATGAAAGATACGTCCCGCAGAGGGGATGTTTTCGCAGGATCCTTTGCGCGAAGTTTATAGCACAGGAAAGCGCAAAAAAGGAGCAGAAGCTGCTGATGGAAGATCCGCTTATTCAGCGTATCAAAAATACCCCCCCAAATGTCTCTGAATCTACGCCATTTTGCTCTGGCCGCCTTTGTCGTCGGCCCGTTGTCCCTTTCCGCCGCTCCGGCATGGAAAGACGCTGAAGTCGTTTTAAAGGCCAAGTGCTACGAGTGCCACAACCCCAAGAAGAGCAAGGGAGAGGTGGATCTTCAGCAGTTTGCCGCTGATCCCCAGCTGGCCAAGCACTTTGATGTCTGGCTCAAGGTCAAGGACACCATCGAAAACGGCGACATGCCGCCGCCCAAGGCGCATCAGATGTCCGACCAGGAGAACAAGACCCTCCTCGGCTGGGTCAATGGCGAGCTCGATGCCCTGGCTGCCGCCCAGTCCGGCGATCCCGGCCCCGTGACCATGCGCAGGCTGACCAACGCCGAATACGACTACACCATCCGCGACCTCGCCGGGCACGACTACAGCCTGGCCAAGGAATTCCAGACCGACGGCGGTGGTGGCGAAGGTTTCAGCAATACCGGCGACGTTCTCTTCATGAGTCCGGCTGCACTGGACAAATACTTTGGCGCGGCACGCAAGGTGGCCGATTTCGCCACCATCATGCCGGGCACCGGCATCGTGTTCAATTCGCAGCGCATCGGCCTGCGTGGCCCGGAGCAGGTCAAAGCCCAGGCCCAGCAGGCCTTGTATGTATGGTATCAGCAGAAGGCGGCGCCGCATCTTCCCAAGGACTTTGATGACATGCGAGAGGCGGACTACATGATCGCCTGCTGGAAGCACAAGCACTTCAAGACCCCGCTCGAACAACTCGCCAAGGAAGGCGGGCTGCAGCTGCCCTTCCTGCAAAACTGGAACAATCTCGTCAACGCCACCGAGCCCAAATCACGTTTCCTTGATCTCACCCGCGTGGCCTGGCGCGAGCTTCCTGTGCCCGATGCCGCCAAGCCCGGCCAGGTGCCGCAGGCCGTGACGGACGGTGCCAAGGCCATCCAGGCCCAGCTCCTTTCCTGGAACAATCCCAAAAAGCCCGGCAGCGGTGTGCAGCGCCAGCAGCAGGATGCCGACGGCATCCGCGCCTACCAGATGAACATCGAGGTGAAGGGCAAGAAGCAGGCCTTCCTGTGCATCGGCGACGATGGCGACGGCAACAAAGGAGACATCGCCTTGATCACCAAGCTCGATGTCCGCACCACCAAGGGCCATCTGCAATACATGGACTGGCTCAACAAGCAGATGGGCGAAGACCAGAAAGCCCTCGCCGCCACGCCCCCTCCGGCCAATGCCGAAGCGCTGAAGCAGCGCATCGCCGAGCTGGAAAAAGTGAAAAGCGCCTTCGGCAAGCACCCGCAGGGCCGCCAGATCGAGCCCGGAGTGCTGGCCATCGCAGCGCCGCTGGCTTTCACCCTCCCGCTGCCTGAAAACGCCACCTGGCTGCATGCCGAGGCCCGCCTGGATCTGCAAAATCCCGACATTAACGACGGCACCATTCAGTGGGCGCTCACCTCGGACAAGCCCTACGACGTCACCAAGATCATGCCCGGTGTGCTCACCGTGTGGAAGACCCAGACCGATGCCGCGCGCAACACCATGCGAGATTTCGGCGTCATGAAGCAGGCCTTCCCGGACATGTATGAGCGCCGTCTGGAGGAAGTGGCTGGTAATCTCTATCGCTGGAAACCGGGCATCACGGTCTATTACTTCAGCGATGATCAGCTCGGCCAGCTCCTTGGGCCCAAAGACCGCGATCATCTCGCGGCCATGAAGAAGGACTTCGGCTACACCGCCAATCCCAAACTCAATCCGCAGCAGCAGAAAGAGTTCGACTCCGCCCTGCTCGGCCATCTGCGCTACTTTGCCGGTCGTGCCTGGCGTCGTCCCCTCACTGCTGAGGAAGGGCAAAAGCTGGATGCCCTCTACTTTGAAGGGCGCAAAAAAGAGCTCGATCGTGAATCGGCCGCACGCGAGGTCGTGGTGCGCGTGCTGGTTTCCCCTTTCTTCCTCTTCAAGGCGGAGACGCTGCCGCTGGCCAGCAATCCCACGGGCGATGTGAAGCTCAATGCCCACGAGCTGGCTTCGCGCCTCAGCTACTTCATCTGGGCCTCCCAGCCCGACTGGGAGCTGCGCAAGGCCGCTGATGACGGCAGCCTTCTCAAGCCCGAAGTCCTCGCTGCACAGACCAAGCGCATGCTGCGCGACCGCAAGGCCACGGCGCTGGCCAAGGAGTTCTCCGGTCAGTGGCTGAAGTTCAACGGCTTCGACGAAAAGAGCACCGTCGATGAAAAGAAGTATCCCGAATTCACCACCGAGATCCGTAACGACATGCAGCGGGAGACCATCGAGTTCTTCTCTCATCTCGTGCGCGATGACCGCAATGTGGGCGAGATCATCGGCGGCGACTACTCCTTCCTCAATGAGCGCCTCGCCAAATTCTACGGCGTGCCCGGCGTCACCGGCGGCGACTTCCGCGAGGTGAAGGTGGCTCAGCAGCATCGTGGCGGCCTGCTTGGCATGGGCGCCATCCTCACCAAGACCTCCCGCCCCAACCGCACCAGCCCCGTGGTGCGTGGAGACTACCTCTACCAGGTGGTGCTCGGCTTCAGTTCACCGCCACCGCCGCCGAACGTGCCCAAGCTGCCGGATAGCGCCGTGAAGCCCGCCTCTCTGCGCGAGGCCCTCATGGTCCACCGTACCGATGCCGCCTGCGCCGTCTGCCATGAGCGCATCGACCCCCTCGGCTTCGCTCTTGAAAGCTTCGACCCCATCGGTCGCTTCCGCACTGCCGATGAAACGGGTGGTAAGATCGACGACACCGGCGAGCTCAAAGACGGCACCAAGTTCCAGGGCCTGCCCGGCCTGCGCGACTACCTCAAAAAGAACGAGGCCAATTTCACCGCCCAGTTCTGCCGCAAGCTCCTCGGCTACGCCCTCGGCCGCCAGACCATGCCGAGCGACAAATCGCTGCTCGCCAAGATGCAGGCCACCCTCAAGCAGAACGGCGGCAAGTTCTCCGCCGCCGTCCTCGAAGTCGTCAACAGCCGCCAGTTCCTCAACCGCCGCAGTGAGGCCGTCGTCGCCTCCTCCAATCAATAAAAACACCTCGCCACTCGTCTTACTGTTATGAATCTCTCTCGTCGCAAATTCCTCCGTGGCTCTGGCATCGCCCTCGGCTTGCCGTGGCTTGAATCGATCAACTCCTTCGGAGCTGATGCGGTGAAAAACAACACTGCGCCGCGTCGCCTCGCCGTGTGCTTCACCGGCAATGGAGTCAATCCGCACCACTGGGGTGCCACGCAGGGCGCTGGCGGCATGGAGTTCATGAAGACCCTCTCGCCGCTGGAGCCGATCAAGAAGCACATCAGCGTGTTTAAGGGCCTTTGGAATCCCACCACCGTGGAAGGGGAAGGCGGACACTACCCCAAGATGAATGTGCTCTGCGGCCTTAAGGTGAAAAAGACCACCACGGATGTTGAAGTCGGCACCACCATGGACCAGCTCGTGGCCGCGCAGACGGGCAAGTTTACTCCTGTTCCTTGCGTTGTGCTGGGCACCGAGCGCCCCAGTTACAGCACCGACTCCGGTTTCACCTCCATCTACTCCGCCTACATCTCCTGGAGCACGCCGACGACCCCTGCGCCCAAGGAGATCTTCCCGCAGCAGGCCTTCGACCAGCTCTTTGATGACGGCAGCAAGCGCAAGCGCGACAAGAGCATCCTCGACCTCGTGATGCAGGACGCCGGCGCTTTGAAGCCCAAGCTCAGCCAGCGCGACAAGCAGAAGCTCGACGAATACCTCACCTCCGTGCGCGAGATCGAGCAGCGCGTCGAGCTCGCCGAAAAAATCAGCCAGGCCGAAACCCGCGGCGCAGGCTGGCAGCCCACTGTCAAGGTGCCCACCCTCGCACGTCCCGGCTCCGGCATCCCCACCAGCAGCGAGGACCACCTGCGCCTCATGTTCGACATCATGCTCCTGGCCTTCCAGATGGACCGCACCCGTGTGGCCACCTTCATGATGAACAACGACCTCTCCAACATGCGCTTCCCCAGCCTGGATGGCATCAGCGGCGGCATCCATGAGCTCTCCCACCACGCCAATGACGAGCACCGCCTGGACATGTACCAGCGCGTGAACCAACACCAGGTGAAGCTCTGGGGCGAGTTCCTCACCAAGATGCAGGCTACCAATGAAGGCGAGCGCACCCTGCTGGAAAACAGCATGGTCATGCTCACCAGCAGCCTCTTCGACGGCAATGCCCACGACTCCCGCCAGCTCCCGGTCGTCCTCGCCGGCAACGGCGGCGGCACCATTCAGGCGGGTCGCTTCCACGATCTCAGCGCCGACCCCAACCGCAAAATGTGCCGCCTCCACATCGCCCTCATGGACCGCATGGGCCTCCACGTCGGCCACTTCGGCGATGCTGAGAACGCGTTGGCGATTTGAGGAATCGAAAAGAGAAGGTGCCTGAAGCGCTAGAAAAGACGATCACTCCTTCGTGATCGTCTCGTCCAGATTCAGCAGTACACGCGCCACCAGCGTATGTGAGTCGATGTCTCCGAGCTTGGGCTCGTGGCGTTTCAGCATGCCGAGCAGTACGCTGGTTTCTTTCGCACTCGGCAGGCGGCCGGTGCAGAGGCGGAAGCCGTAGGCGATGCGGGCCGCATCATCGGCTCCACCTTCCTTCCACATGCGTGCGCCCAGGGCCTTCGCGGCCTCCATGCTCATGGTTTCATTCAGAGTCATGAGCGCCTGCAGCGGCGTGTTGCTTTTGGAGCGTCGGATGCAGGCGCTTTCGCCATTCGGCACATCAAAGGTGCTCAGGAAAGGATACGGCGTGCTGCGGCGTCGGAAGACATACACGCTGCGGCGGAACTGATTGGCGTCCTCATCCACCTTCCAGGGGAAGGGCGCGTAGCTGGCGGGCTTTTCAAACAGATACGCCGGCGCAGGCGGCATCACAGGGCGGCCACCCACGGCGGGATTCAGCAGCCCGCTCGCCGCTAGCTGAATGTCACGCACCACCTCGCCTTCCACGCGGAAGCGCGGGCCTCGGGCCAGCAGGCGGTTGTAGGGGTCGCGCTCCAGAAGCTGTGGCGTAACCTTGCTGCTCTGCTGATAGGTCGCACTGCTGGTGATCAGGCGCAGCAGATGCTTCGTGCTCCAGCCGTGCTCCATGAAATCCACCGCCAGCCAGTCCAGCAGCTCCGGGTGGCTCGGAGGCGAACCCTGCGTGCCCAGATCCTCGGCGGTCTCGATCAAGCCGGTGCCAAAGCAGGCCTGCCACACGCGGTTCACATAGGCGCGGGCCGCTGTGGGCGATTTCTTATCCACCAGCCACTTCGCAAAGGTCAGGCGCGAGCCATCCGCATTCTTCGGCAGCGGATTCAGCACCGCAGGCACGCCGGCGGTCACGCGATTGTCAGGCTTCAGGAAATCACCGCGCTTCAGCACGGAGGTCATGCGCGGCTCCGCACGGCGGTCCAGCACCAGCGTCGTGGTGCCCTCGGGGTGCTGCTTCCACAGCGCCTCGATCTCGTCATTCACCGGCTGCCAATCCGCCACCGTGGTGCGGAAGACGGAAAACTCCGACTTGGCTCCGTAGAGCGGATTCGCCGCTGCATTCGGCGCATCGGTCACGCTGATGCGGTAGCGCCCCAGGTTCATCGTCTGCAGGTCGTCGCTGTTCCAGCCGCCGTGCTTCATGCTCAGTGTCACCACCAGCTCGCTGTCAGGCTTCAGCTCCACCGGCTTCTCCAAAACAAACACCGCATTGCGCGGCACATTGCGCCGTCCCGGCCCTGCGTTGATTCCCCACGCCGTCTCTGCCTTGCCGTCAATCGCGTAGCCAATCGGCCCCGTCACGCGCTTGTCCTTCTCGCTTTCCTTGTCGCGCGCATACGGTGCCAGCGGTGTATTTTCCGCTTCACCAAAGTCGGCGGTGGCCTGGCTGAATTTCAACTTCGTCGGCTTCCCGTCGATCTTCATCTCAGCCACAAACTCCGTCAGCGCCGCCGTCCCTTTCTGAGAGCGCCCCGGCCCATACGCCGGCAGGTTCGGGTCATTCATCAGTTCCAGCCGGAAGGCGGCGATGGTTTTGACGGGAGCGTGGACACTCTTATCCGCAGCCTTGGTGTCTTCGCCCGAAGCCTTGGTGTCGTGGAATCCCTTCACCACAAATTTCACATCGCTCTTCGTCGGCGCATACCCCTGCGCCAGGATGCTGCCATCCGGCTGCCGCAGCGCCTTCTCCCCACCGGAGGGATCATCTTCAAAAGCCAGCGTGTGCCACTGCGGCTGCGCGGCCTTCACCGCATTCACCCACTTGTTCATCTGCTTCTTCCAGTCTGGGTGGTCATGCTTCAGCTTCGCCTCCAGCTCGCCGATCTGCGTCAGCAGCTGCGAGCGCTGCATCTGCTCGCTGCTGGTGTACACCACGCGCCAGGGCTCGTTGTCATTGTTCAGGAAGGCAAACATCCGGTAGTACTCCTCCTGCGAAATGGGGTCGTACTTGTGGTTGTGGCACTGCGTGCAGCCGATGGTCAGCCCCAGCACGCTTTTGCCGATGACGTCCATGCGGTCAAACATCGCCTCCATGCGGAACTGCTCCGGGTCCACGCCGCCCTCCTCGTTGATCATCGTGTTGCGCAGGAATCCGGTGGCCACGATCTGGTCTTGCGTGGCCTTGGGCAGCTCGTCACCTGCTAGCTGTTGGATGATGAACTGGTCGTACGGCAGGTCGCGATTGTAGGCGCTGATCACCCAGTCCCGGTAGAACCAGATGAAGCGCATCGGGTCCTTCTCATAGCCGTTGCTGTCTGCATAGTGCGCCGCGTCCAGCCAGTGTCGTGCCCAGCGCTCGCCATAGTGCGGGGAGTCCAGCAGGGTGGCGGTGGCGTTCTGGATGCTCGCGGCAGGATCCTTCGCATACGCCTTGGCAAAGGCATCCACCTCCTGCGGCGTGGGCGGCAGGCCGGTCAGGTCCAGGTGCAGGCGGCGCAGCAGCGTGGCAGGCTCAGCAGACGGGGACGGGGAGAGACCTTCTTTCTTGAGCCGCTCGCGGATGAAGGCGTCGATCGGATGCTCCGCATTCGTTGGCACCTTTGGTTTCACCGGTGGCTTGAAGGCCCAGTGATCGGTCTTCTGCTCCAGCTTCACACTCGCGCTGTCCGGCCACACTGCTCCGGCATCGATCCACTCCTTCAGTTTCGCGATCTCCGCCGCCCTCAGCGGCTCGCCCTTGCGCGGCATGCGCATCTTCGGGTTCGTGCCCAGCACCGCGTGCATCAGCCGGCTGTCGTCGGCTTTGCCTGGCAGGATCGCCTTGCCAAAATCCCCGCCTTTCAGCGCGCTTGGTTTGTGGTCCAGCCGAAAGGCTGCCTCCTGCTTGTGCCCGCCGTGGCATTGGTAGCAGTGCTCCGAAAAGATGGGCTGGATGTCCTGGACGAAATCCACCGCTGCCGTTGCGGGCGCGGCTAGCAGCAGAAAGAGAAGGGCGGGTTGGCTTTTCACGACGTGGAGAAATACGCGGTCCCACATGAGAAATCACCGCCTGCAGCATGGAGAATGCTGTCGGAATGAAAAGGGCCCAAGTGGCGCCGCTCTTTGCGTCGGCTCCCCTGCTTTACTTCTTCTCGGCAGCCGGGGTGTTTTTATCTGGCGCATTCACATCAGTCACCACTCGGCGGGGCCAGAAAATCAGCCCGAGAACGATCACGGCGATGAGATTTAGCACCACAGCCAGCACGATGCGTTTATCCAGCGGCTTCTTCGGAGCCGGCGCAGCGGCAGGTCCGGCAGTCGCAGCTGCCTTGGCGGGGGCTGCCGTTGTGGCAGGCTTGCCAGCACTAGGCTTGGGCTTGGCTGCAGGTGCTGCTGCGGGAGCCGGTGCGGGTTGAGCGACGGCGACGGGCACGGGAGCAGATGCTGGGGCAGGAGCAGGCGCTGCCGCCACCAGCGGCATGGTCTGCGCACCCGGCATCATCATGGGCGGCTGCTGCTGCATGTAGGCGTACCCGGCATGCATCGTCATCATCAGCATTTCCAGCGCCTGGCCTACGACCTGTGGTCGCTGCTGCGGCACCGGGTTCATCAGCCACGCCAGCCAGTCACGTAGCGGCTGGTCCAGGTCTGGCCGCAGGTGCATCAGTGCATGGGCAGCGTTAAAGGTCTGCAGCCCCATCATCACCTCGGCGGGCGTGTTGCCCTGAGCGGGTGCGCTGTTCGTGGCCAGGCAAAAAAGGCTCGCTGCGGCGGTGTAAAGATCGCTCTGCGTGGTGGGCTGGCCGCCGGCAAGCAGCTCGGGCGCGCGGAACCACAGCGTCTCCGCCGGGTGCACCTGCCGTGCCAGGGAGAGGCCCCAGTCCTGCAACTGCAGGAAAAGACCGCCTCCTGGATGATCGGCGATGATGATATTACTCGGCTTGGGGTCTCCATGCGGCATGCGCAGGTGCTCGCCCACCATCAGTGCATGCATCAGCTGCATTGCCAGCGCGCGCAGATCGGCGGGCGTGGGCCTGCGCTCGGCGGCAAAGCTGCGCGCATTCATCCCCGGCATGTACTCAGAAATGATGTTGAATGCACCCTCCGGCGTCGGCATGACCGTCAGCAACCCCGCGATCTGCTGGTGCCGCACTTGCATGAGCGCAGGGGCCAGCATCTGCAGCCGTGCACGGTCCACCGGGTTCTCCGTCTCGGCATCTGGCAGCAGGGCTTTGATCAGTACCTTGCGGCCTGTCGCCGCTTCCACTCCTCGGTAAACCGTGGCCGAGGGCCCGGAGGCAATCATCTTTTCGGGCTGAAAATGGTCGGGGTGCATTTTTGTAATGATTCTTTGCAGCAGCATGGGCGCACTTCCTAGCCTCTTGCAAGAGAAGATTGTCGCCCACTTGCAGGATGCCGCATCCGCTCCACCATCGTAACATGATGAAACTCGGACTTATCGGTTGTGGCAAAATGGGTGGCGCACTTCTCCGCGGTGTGGAGCAGGCGCTTGGAAAAGGCGGCCTGCAGGTGGCGCTCAGCGATGTCGTGCCCGAAGCCGTGGCCGCCCTGGGCCAGTGTCTCCGCTGCAAAGTCACCACCGGCACCCCGGCCGAAGCCGCCGCTGTTTCCGATGTCATCATCCTCGCTGTCAAACCCGGCGACATGAAGCCTCTCTGCGAAGCTCTCGGCCAGGTCCCCGGCTCCCGCCTTTATCTCAGCATCGCCGCTGGCATCTCGCTCACCCACCTCGAAACCTGGCTCGGTGAAAAGCAGCGCGTCATCCGCAGCATGCCCAATACTCCCGCACTCGTCGGCCGTGGTGCGGCCGCCTTTGCTCGTGGTGCCAAGGCCACCGCCAAAGACGCTGCGCTCGCCGCCAAAATCCTCGGTGCCGTCGGCACCGCCGACGAGGTCGCTGAAAAGCTGCTCGATGCCGTCACCGGTCTTTCCGGCAGCGGCCCCGCCTACATTTACACCGTCATCGAGGCCCTGGCTGATGGCGGCGTCCTCATGGGGCTGCCCCGCGCTGCCGCCCTGCGCCTCGCCGCACAGACCGTTGCAGGCGCTGCCGAGATGGTCCTCAGCACTGGCAAGCACCCTGCGTCATTGCGCGATGAAGTCACCAGCCCCGGCGGCACGACCATTGCCGGACTGGAAAAGCTGGAGCAGCACGGCTTGCGAAATGCAATGATCCAAGCCGTCCGCGCGGCTACCGAGAAGAGCAAAGCCCTCGGCGCTTAAATATAGATCAGTCTCACAGTCTGAACGGCGGCTGGTCTCCAGCCGCCTTCTCTGCATGGGCCGATCAAAACGCCGGCTTGAAATATCCCAGATAGCCCAGCACTGCGCCCACGATCACCGCCAGCAGCACCACCACCGGAGCGGCGATCACGCGGCGCTTCGCCAGCACCGGCAGGAATCCCAGCACCAGCCAGAGGGCGATCTTGATCCACACCCACTTGGGCATCGCACCCATGATTCCCAGCTTGGCCAGCATGCCAAAGCCCGAGATCAAGCTGATCACCAGGCCAATGCCGTGCCACATCATGGCTTTCTTTGCCCCCTCGCTGGAGAGCAGGCCACCAAAGCCAACAAAAACAAGGATCAGGCCGATGAGATGCAGGTAGTGATAAAACGCGAGAGACATGGCGGAGTCTGTGGCCCATGGAAACGCCCCGCACAAGTGCCGGGATGCTTAAAGTAGCCTTGGGGAGCCGCAACGAGCTCTCCTCACAAGTCCAGCCTCCCTCAGTCCGGGCTTGCCAGCGCCCATCGTACACCCACAGTGGCCTCCATGAACGCGACTCATGATCCGCTGTGGCTCAAGCTCCAGGACTTCGCCTTCGACCATCCCGGCGACGCTCTCACCTTCACCCGCCGCCTCGCACGGGAAAACCGCTGGTCGCCCGAGTTCGCACGGCGCGTAGTGGATGAGTATCGCCGCTTCCTGTTTCTGGCCCTCCGTGCTGGGCATGCGGTCACACCCTCCGATGAGGTTGATCAGGCCTGGCACCTGCACCTCGTTTACACCCGCTCTTATTGGGAGGATCTCTGCCAGGGCGTTCTTGGCCGTGCATTGCATCATGGACCCACGCGCGGGGGCAGGGTGGAGGACGATCGTTTCGAGCGCCAGTATGCTGACACCAAAGCCAGCTACACCCGCTGGTTTGGCCAGGAGCCTCCTGCCGACATCTGGCCCCCGGCGGAAATCCGTTTCGCCCCCCGGGCTCGTTTCGCACGGGTGGACGTGGCGGCTTTCTGGATGCTGCCCAAAGAGCGAATCAGCCGTGCGCTCGCTGCCTGCCTGATCACCGCGCTGTCACTGCTGAGCCTGGCGGCCTGCGATGCAAAAACGGGCGGCATCCAGTGGGGGAATGTGGTGCTGTTGGTTTTCCTGCTCTTCGTCATTGGCATGGTAGTCAGGGCTGCACGCCGGGGCGGCGGAGGCAAAGGCGATGGCAGCGGCTGCGGAGCCGGCTGTGGTGGTGGTGCCGCTGGTTGTTCGGGGACGGGGCATCACTCTGACGGCGGTTCTCACAGCGGTTGTTCATCCGATGGCGGGTCCTCTGGCTGCAGTTCCGGCTGCGGCGGCGGTGGTTGTGGAGGTGGCGGAGACTGACTTCTTGCCCGGGTGGGGCTTATTTTCCGCCGCTCCTGAAGTGGCCACAAAAAAAGGCGGTCCGCTCATCACGGACCGCCTCAGAAACGACGCTTTTTGGCAGATCAGCCCTCTTCGGATGCCTTGGCACCGGCCAGTTTGGCGGCGCGCTCAGCCAGTTCGATGTGGAACTGCTCCGGTGTCGGGGCTTCACCCTTGGTGCGGGTGCGGGCGAACCAGTCGGCAAAGATCTCGCCATCCTTGCGCTCGGCCTTGAAGGCTTCCAGGAAGGCGCGGACCTTGACGGGGACTTCTTCACCGAGGACGGTCTTGAACTCCAGCCCTGCGAGGCGGTCGCCACGCACACTGCCACCCACAAACATGGCGTACTTGTTCGGCGAGCGGCCCACAAAGCCGAAGTCGGCGTTGTAGGGGCGACCGCAGCCGTTGGGGCAGCCGGTCATGCGGAAGAGGATCGGCTCGTTTTCCAGGCCCAGCTCGCGCAGCGCCTCATCGATCTTGTCCATGAATCCGGGCAGCACGCGCTCAGATTCGCTCAGGGCCAGGCCGCAGGTGGGCAGAGCCACGCAGGCGTGTGCCACCTTGCGGGCGCGGGTCATGCCGTCGGCATGCACGACACCGTGCTTGGCCAGAATGGCATCCACCGCAGCCTTCTGCTCAGGGGCGACTTCGGCGATGATCAGGTTCGTGTTCGGCGTGACGATGTAGGGCAGGTCCAGCGTCTTGGCGATCTCCGCAAAGGCGCTGCGGTAGTGCGGGCCGTTTTCACGGTCCACGATGCGGCCCATGCTCACGTGCACGGCGCAGTACAGCTTGCCGTCACCCTGCTCGTGCCAGCCCAGATTGTCTTCCACGGTGTCAAAGCTCAGCGCCTTCGGCGGGAAGGTCTCGATGCCCGGCAGGCGGCGCACCACCTCGGCGCGGAAGCCATCCAGACCCATCGTCTGCACGGTGTACTTCAGGCGGGCGTTTTTGCGCTCGGTACGGTTGCCATGGTCGCGCTGAGTCGTCACGATGGCCTCGATGGCATCGACGACGTTCGCACGCTTCGCATACAGCAGCGGCTGGCCCAGGAAGGGGCGGGTCGTCAGCTGGCCGTGGCTCATGCCAAAGCCGCCGCCCACCGTGATCGTGTAGCCTTCCACTTCCCCATTCACCACGTGAGGCACGAGGCCCACGTCCTGGGAGAAGATGTCCGCGTCATTGCAGGGCTGGATGGCCACGCCGATCTTGAACTTACGCGGCAGATAGACCTTGCCATAGATGGGGTCGTCGCCCTCGGCGGCCTTCGTCACTTCACGGACGGCAGGGTTCACCTCGGGGTCTTGGATCCAGTTGGGCTCCAGCTTTTCGCCATCCAGCCAGATGTCGGCGTAGGCTTGGCTGCGCCACAGGAAGCGCTGGCTGATCTCCTCCGTAAGCTTCTGAGTATCAGCATGCACGGCGTCCTTGATCGGGGCGGCGGGGCCCATCGTGTTGCGCACCACGTCGCCGCAGGCGCCCATCGTGCTCAGACCGCTATGGCACACATTATGAATGACTTCCTTCAGCCCGCCCTTGAGCACGCCGTGCAGCTGGATGCCCTGGCGGTTGGTCAGGCGCATGTTGCCCATGGCCTTGGTGCACAGGTCGTCATGAATGAGCCACTGCTTGGCGGTGATACGGCCGCCGGGCATCTTGCTGCGAATCATGAAGCTCCAGGCCTTTTCCAGCTTGGCCTTGGTGCGTTCGGCGCGCACATCGCGGTCGTCCTGTTGGTAGGAGCCGTGGTGCTTGAGCAGGATGTTGGAGTCCTCCGGGATGTTCGGGGTGCTGGTATCAGCGAACTGCTCGGCCAGTTGGCCACGCAGGCCCGCAGAGGCGAGTTTGATGTCTTCGACGGAGGCTTTGCTCATAATAGATTGGTTTGGGGGGCTCCCAGTGTCGGCTAGGATGTCCCGAATGCAAGCGCCGGGGTCTGGGCTGGAATCTCTAAAAAAATGTTTCAAGCGCACGTGACAAATGCACTCGGAGGGGATTATTATGAGACCTTGATATGAACAGAGCCTGCATTTTGACGTGTCAAACGGCGGCAGCACTGCTGCTGACGGTGACCGGCTGTGTCAAAAAAAGTGAGTACGATGCCCTGCAGGTGGAAAATCAGGCCCTGCAAAACCGCGTGGACCAGACCAGCCAGCAGCTCGCCGAGTCCAAAGCGGATGTCGCGGCGCTGCAAAGCCAGGTGCAAAAGCTCACCGCTCTGGAGTCAGAACTGCAGAAAAGCCGTCAGGCACTGGTCCAAGCGCAGAAGGAGGTTGCCGATCTTGGAGAGCGTCTGAAAAAAGCTGGCGAAACACAGCCCGAGGTCCTGGCGATGCAGCAGACGCTGAAAAAATCCCAGCAGGACTACAAGATCCTTCTCAGCCACTATGACCAGTTCCTCTCCGAGCGCCGAGGCGCCATGGTGGGCCGTAAATACCCCACGCTAAGCCTTGAAGGCGGCCAGGTGCTCCAGCAGGCGCAGGTGGAGTCCATCATCGGTGACGATATTTTGATCAAGCACGCCGACGGTCAGGTCACGGTGCCCCTGGCCAAAGCCTCTCCCGAATTACGCTGGGATGTCTGCTATGATTTGCAGGAGCGCAAAGGTCTGAACCGCGAGGCCATCCCGAGAAGATCAGTGGAAAAGATCGCCACATTGGCCCCGGCGCCAGGGAGCCTGGTCAAGCCCATCTCATCATCTCCATCTGTATCTTCATCATCTTTGTCATCATCAATGCTTACGTCAAAGACTCCCGGCTCGTCTCCATCGATGCCCCCGGTGCCTGCGTCGCCAGCGCCTTCCTTCAATTCACTGCCGCCCGTCGTGGTTCCGCCACAGCCTCGTCGCAGTGGTTTGGCGGAGGAGCTGACCGCCCAGCTGGCCGCACAGCGCGCCGCTTTGAACGCCGAATACCAGGCTCTGGCGGCCAAGAATGTTGCAGCCCTGCGCAAGGTGCAGTGGAACACCGCCCAGCCAGAATCCAATGCGTTGCTCAGCACTATGTCAGGCAGCCGCGCCGTGCTCGGCATCAGCCGGTTGCAGATGTATCGCAATGCCATCTACGACACACTGCAGCAGCTGCGGGATCTCTCCCCTGCGGCCCGCTAAGTTGAAGGAGCCCGTAAAAAATAAGCTAGGCAAACGGCTTCTTTGATCGTTCCATGTCGCTTCCAATCATGAAATTCAGCTTTTTCTTCGCCCTCGCCCTGACCACCGTTACCGCCTCTGCGGTCGATTACAAATCCCAGGTCGCCATCATCTTCCGTACCAAATGCTACGCCTGCCACAGCGTCACCAAGAAGGTCAAAGGCAAGCTCGCGCTCGATGACGACAAGATTTCCGAGCAGATCGGGCCCGGCAAAAACATCATCCCCGGCAAAGGCGCGCAGAGCACCATGTACGTCAATTGCACCCTGCCCAATGACGATGGAGATGTGATGCCCCCCGAAGGCAAAAACCGCCTGACCGATGCCGAGCTGGCCACCCTCAAGGCTTGGATCGACGAAGGTGCCAGCCTCACCGGCGGCGGTGCCGCTCCTGCGCCTGCACCCGCCACAGCACCCGCGGGTGGCGTCATGAAGTGGACCAACACCGAGGGCAAGACCATCGAGGCCGAGTTCATGGGCCTGCAGGGAGACAGCGTCCTGCTCAAGATCCCCTCCACCGGCACCACGCACATCCTGCCCCTGGCCAAGCTCTCTGCTGAAAGCCAGGCACAGGCCAAGGCTGCTCAGAAATAACCCGCCATCTTATGCGATTCCCCCGGCATTTTGCAGCCATCAGCCTTCTGCTCTTTCACAGCACGGCATGGGCGGAAATGCGAGTCTGGACCAATTCCAGCGGCCAGCTCATCGAGGCCGAAATGCTCGGGGTGAATGTCGAGAAGCGTGCAGTCAAAGTCCGTCTCAAAAACGGCACGGAATTCGAGATCCCCATCGAAAACCTCAGCCCGCCTGACAAGGCCTATGCCAGGGAGCACTGGGCTGCCATGCAGAAAGAAGCACCCGCAGGCGCTCCTTCAGCGGCAGGTGGTTCCACGGCGGCCATTCCAGACGCCGTGCTCAAAAGCCTGCCTTCATCCATCCGCACCCGGGTGGACCCCGCCGCCCGTCAGGAGGCCCTGCGCCAGGGCGGTGGTACGCCGGAGATGGAGGCGGCCGTGGTCACTTCTTTGGATCTCTTTGCAACCACCCAGAACCCCGATGGCTCCTGGGGCCGCAACAACAAAGGCGCCATGACTGGCTTCGTGCTCCAGTGTTTCCTTGGCCATGGCGAGACCGCAGACTCCGCCAAGTATGGAGACGCCGTGATGAAGGGCCTCATGTATCTCATCAATCTCGGAGGTCAGAACCCCCACGGTATCTATTCTGCATCATGGAACACTCAGACTGGCGGCGCAGGCACTTACGAGCATGCCATCGCCACCACGGCAGTCGGAGAGGCCTACCTCATGGCCCGGCTCGGCACCAAGGCGCTCCCTGGTCTGCGGGAGAGTTTTGAAAAAGCCATCCATACCATCATTGAACAGCAGACCGAAAAAGGCTCCTGGACCTATGGCGGAGACACCATCGTGTACAACCCCAAAGGCAGCTATGACCTCTCTCTGGCCAACTGGCACTTCCAGGCGCTGAAAGTGGCGCAGGAAACCGGCTTGAAAATCGACGGCCTTGGCCCATGCGTTAAAAAAGCGGTGCGCTATATCGAGTCTATGCAGACCAAGGAAGGAGGCTTTGGCAGCACTGTCAGGGACGCTCACTACAATCAGTGGTCCCTCAGCGGCGGAGCCGCCGCAGGTTGTTTCCTGCTCGGTGGCAGCGATTCCAAAGAAGCCAGACGCGGCGTCAAATTCATCACCGGCTTCCTTCAGGCCGAGCCCCCGGATTGGAACAAAAACTGCAATCTCTACTCCTGGTACGGCTACAGCAATGCTCTCTTCCTGAATGGTGGCATAGAGTGGAGAAACTTTGCCTCAAAGGTCATGCCTCAAATCCTGGCCGCCCAGGATCCCACAGGTTCCTTCAAGCACGGCCGCCCCAGCTGGCCTGCGTCAGATGCTGCCGACGCCACCTACCGGCAGGCGCTCTGCACCTTGATGCTCGAGCGCTTCTACCGCTGATCTCAAGACAGCACAAACACCGTCTCCGCCACACGCTCGCCGTTGATCTGCATCTCCACCCGGTGCTTTCCGGCATAATGTTTTCGGGTGGTGAAGTCTTTCATCACTTGCGACTTGCTGAGCTCGATCTCCCCACGCGCAGGCAGATCAAGCTCCGTCCACTTGAAGACCTTCTCCGCACTGCCACCACTCGCTTTCACGTAGTGCACCACGTAGTCGATCGCCAGCCGCTGCACCCGGTTGCTGGTGGAAGTGACCTTTGCCGTGAGCGTGAGTCGCTGTCCCAGCTTAAGCACTGCGGGAGCAGCAGTCAGCTTTGCCGTGGCCTCCGCCTTTTTTCCAAAGCCAAAGAGCTTCAGCGCACGCGGATGCCCGCGCTTGATCAGCGTCCGGCACGCATGCTTGGCTATCCAGCGCAGATGATCGCGCTCCAGCTCCCACCCTTCGAGTCGTTGCAAAACGTACTCATGATGATCTTTCGTGATGTCATTGAGATGATTGGCCACCGAGCGCCGCACAAAGAGGGAATCATCATCCTTCAGCGCGTCCAGGATCGCCGCTGTGGGCGCAGGGTCTCGCACCAGCGACTGCAGGCGCATGCCCCAGGGCAGGCGCGGGCGCGAGCCCTCGCTGGCCAGTCGGCGCACTTTCTCATCAGGATCAGCCGTCCACGCATGCATCGTCTGCAGCGCACGTTTTTGATCCGCCACAATGAAGGGCCTTACCGCAAACTCTGCCGTGCCAAAGACCGTGAAAAACCGCAGCGCCTCCATCGAGAAATCAAATTCCTTCAGGCCAAACGTCGCCACAAAGTCCCCCAGAAAGATGGTCACAAACTCATGCCCGATGCGCGGCGCCAGCTCCTGCAGCACTTTGACCTTCTGCTGATAGCTGCCCGGCAGCGCAGCCTCCACCGCTACCGCGCATTCATGCACCCGCTGCATCAGGCTCCGTGCTTCCAGGCCCTTCAGCACATGATCAAGAAAAACCTCCTCACGAAATTTCGGCGCTAGCTGCACCAGCTCTTTCGCGATGGCACGATGCCTTGCGGCATCAAACCACTCTTTGAGCTGGGGTGCGGATTCAGGGGCTGGTTCGGCGGGCATTCGAGGAGACAGGTTAAGGCAGGGGCTTGATGCGGATTTCCTTGAAATAAAAGACGCTTCCCGGGTCATGCGCCTGCAGCGCTATCCCGCCGCCCTGCGGATTGATCACACGTCCGGCACGCTCAGGCGGGCGCGTCACATTCTCCGGCTCGGTGTAGTCCACCACCTGCTTGTCATTGAGATGAATGGTGATGTGCTTTCCATCCACCGTCACACGCACCTTGAACCACTGGCTCTCATCCACGGGAGACTGCGCCAGATCCACCACTGCGTACAGGCTCCCCGTCTTGCGCTTCTCCTTCACGGTGCTGTTGAGCTGGATCTCGTAGCCTTTCGCCAGATGCAGGGCTTTATCCCGCGTGCTCAGGTCTGTGTGGATGAAGATGCCTGAGTTGGAGTTCGGCTCGCTCCGGCAGGTGGCTTCGAGCACGAAGTTCTTGAAGCTCATGAAGCCGGTTTTGAGGTCGCCCGCATAAAAGAGATGAGCGCTCGGCTTGGTGGCCTGGGCGCGGATCGCTCCATCCACTACAGTGAAGGACTCCGGCATCACATTCGCCCGCCAGCCGGTCAGATCGCGGCCGTTGAAAAGCGTCATCCATTCTTCAGAGCGGCACGTGCATGGAGCTGCGAGCAGCAGCAGGACGGGCAGGAGATTCCAGCGGGGCATATGGGTCAGATTGGTTGGTTGCACGTTGGCTGCGTCTCGTCCAAATCGCAAGGATGCCCGCAACTTCCCGCCGCCTCCAGGCCTTCACCGAGTCCGTCATCCGTGCCATGACGCGCCTCTCCAATCAGCATGGCGCCATCAATCTTTCCCAGGGCTTTCCCGACTTCAATCCGCCGGAGGAAATCCTCGCCGCACTGGAGCGTGCCACCCGCGGCCCCTTCCATCAGTACGCCGTCACCTGGGGCGCACCGCGTTTCCGCCAGGCCCTCGCCAAAAAAATCACCCATTTTTCCGGCACGCCCGTGGACCCGGATCAGAACCTCGTCGTCACCTGCGGCAGTACCGAGGCCATGATGTGCGCCATGATGACCTGCTGCGAGCCGGGAGACAAAGTCATTGTCTTCTCCCCCTTCTACGAAAACTACGCCGCAGACGCCATCCTCTCTGGTGCCGAGCCTATCTACGTGCCCCTTCGCCCGCCGCACTTTGGCTTTGATCCCGACGAACTCGCCCGCGCCTTTGCCCAGGGGGCCAAGGCCATCATCGTTTGCAATCCCTCCAACCCCACCGGCAAAGTCTTCACCCGCGCCGAGCTGCAGACCATCCTCGACCTTGCTGAAAAGCACGACGCCTTCGTCATCACCGATGAGCCCTATGAGCACATCGTCTATGCACCGCACGAGCATGTTTACATGCACACCCTGCCCGGCGCAGCCGACCGCGTGATCGTGTGCAATTCACTCTCCAAAACCTACTCCATCACCGGCTGGCGTCTCGGTTACGTGCAGGCCGCGCCGCACATCATCGCCCAGGCGCGCAAGGTGCACGACTTTCTCACCGTCGGTGCCGCCGCACCGCTCCAAGAGGCCGCCGTCGCCGGGCTCGAACTCCCCGACAGCTACTACCACGGCCTGCGTGATCTCTACACCGCCAAGCGCGATGTCTTCCTCAACCACCTCCGCGCCACCGGCCTTCCCTTCACCGAGCCCCACGGTGCTTATTACGTGCTGATGGACATCTCATCCCTCGGCTTCCCCACCGACACCGAAGCTGCCGAATGGTTCGTCAAAGAAGTCGGCGTCGCCGGCGTCCCCGGCTCCAGCTTCTTCCGCGAGCCCGAGCACCGCTTCATCCGCTTCCATTACGCGAAACAGGTGGAGACGCTCAATGCAGCCGGGGAAAAACTGCTGCGTGTGAAGCAGGGACGGTAATTGGAGCACGCTTTTGGTGTGGCACAGAGCCAGGATGTGGGTCGCGGCTGCTTGCTGGCCGGATCCTTTCTATTTGCGGTTAAAACACTTTGAAAACTGCGCCGCTCCCACCGTTTCTTAACCTCTCCAATCTACTCCATGAGACTCCTCTCACTCACCACCCTCCTGGCCACGCTGGCTTTCACTGCCCGGGCTGAACTCAAACTCCCCGCCATCATCGGCGACAACATGGTGCTGCAGCAAAAGCAGACCAACCCGCTCTGGGGTTGGGACGCCCCTGGCACCGAAGTAACAGTGAAATTCGGCGACCAGACCAAGACCGCCAAGGCCGGAGCCGACGGTAAATGGACAGTCAAGCTCGACCCTGTGCCGGCCAACGCCAAGCCCGCTACGATCTCCATCAAAGGCAGCAGCAGCAAGGAGCTCAAAAATGTGCTCGTCGGTGAGGTGTGGATCTGCTCCGGGCAGTCCAACATGCAGTGGTCTGTCAGTTCCAGCTGGGACGCTGATCTTGAGATCGCCACCGCCAAGTATCCCAACATCCGCCTGATCACGGTGCCGAATGTCGGCACCCAGGAGCCGCAGCAGGATTTCAAAGGCGAGTGGAAGGAGTGCTCCCCCGCCACAGTGGGCGGCTTCAGCGCCGTGGGCTTTTTCTATGGCCGTGTGCTTCACAAGATGCTGGATGTGCCCGTGGGCCTGATTAACAACGCCTGGGGTGGCAGCGCCTGCGAGGCCTGGGTGAACCGCGCCGAGCTCGAGAAAGATGCCCGCTTCAAACTGCTGATGGAAAACACCAGGAAGAACGAGGCCACCCTCAGCGCCCCTGAGGCCAAAACCAAGCATGACGCCGCCATGGCTGAGTGGAAAAAGCAGGCGGAAGAAGCCAAAAAGGCGGGCAAGCCATTTACCGTTCGCGCACCCGCAGCTCCCGAGGCTTGGCTGCGTGGCAATGCCCGTCCCGGCAATATCTACAACGGTGCTTTGCTGCCCACCATCGGCTACGGCATCAAAGGTGCCATCTGGTACCAGGGAGAGAGCAATGCAGGCCGTGCCTATGAATACGCCAGCCTCTTCCCCTTCATGATCCAGAACTGGCGCACGGAATGGAAGCAGGGAGATTTCCCCTTCTACTGGGTCCAGCTCGCCGATTTCATGGCCGAAAAAACCGACGCCAACCAGGCCACCGGAAGCTCATGGGCTGAACTCCGCGAGAGCCAGACCAAGACCCAGAACGCCATCAAAAACGGCGGTCAGGCTGTCATCATTGATCTTGGCGATGCCAACGACATCCATCCCAAGAACAAGCGCGACGTGGCCGAGCGCCTCGCCCGCTGGGCGCTGGTGAAGGACTACGGTCTCAAGCTCCCCTATCGCAGCCCCGAGCTTAAGTCCGCCGAGTTCAAGGATGGCAAGGCCATCGTCACGCTCGACACCTTTGGCAGCAGCCTGCGCACCGTGGACATCAACGAAGTGAAGGGCTTTGTCGTTTGTGGCGAAGACAAGAAGTGGGCCTGGGCCGAGGCCAAGATCACCGGCAAGGACACGCTGGAAGTCAGCGCCAAGGAAGTGGCCAAGCCCGTGGCTGTGCGCTACGCCTGGGCCGACAATCCAGTTTGCAACCTCTACAGCATCGACGGCCTGCCGGTGACACCTTTCCGCAGCGACGACTTTGAGATGCTCACCAAGCCAGTGATCGCCAAACCGGCCGCCACCAAGCCAGCTGCCAAATAGCAGTCCTGCCAGTTCCGTTCTCTGAATCCCCCGGCATCACCGCCGGGGGATTTTTTATTTCCGTACGGCACCAATGAGGGCTGAAATGGGCCAGAAGATGGCGCTGACGAGACCGGACACGATCCGGGCCGGAATGAGCAGGAGACGCGCCACCGGGCGCAGCACGGCTTTGACCCCCGCGTTCTTCTCATATGCCAGATGCATCAGGATGATGCCGATGATCCCGGCAAACTTCACCGCCTTGGCGATGTGATAATGGCCGTCAGCTTCGCTGATCAGCTTCAGGCCGCCGAGATCATACACCTGCTTGATGCTCTGGTCCCAGAAGAGCTCCAGGCCGAGCAGGAGACCCACGAAGCCGACGAGCAGGAAGGCGGTGTGCTCCAGCCAGGGCTGGCGCTCCAGCAGCTTGATGCAGTAGCCCGCTACCAGACGCAGCGTGATGATGCCGAGCGTCACACCGATATAGACCAGCATCTTGCTGTCTCGGGCAAAGGCCACGGCGGCGACGACGTTGTCAAAGCTCAGGCTCAGGTCGAGAAAGGCGATCATGGCGATCGTCTTGGCAAAGCTGTGAGAGGCTCCTTTGGACTCGCCTTCCTCTCCTTCACTCTCGCCGCTCTGCTCGGCGAAATGGGAGCACATGAGCCACACGAGGTAGAGGGAGCCCAGCAGCATGAGCCAGTGGTTGCCCATGATCATGCTGGCGGTGAGCAGGGCCACGATGCGGAAGCCGTACGCGCCGATGTAGCCGATGTTCATGGCCTTCTTGCGCTGCTCCTCGTCGAGGTGGGAGGCCATGGCGGCGATGGCCAGCGCGTTGTCCACGGAGAGAAGCCCCTCGATCACGACGAGGGCCAGCACCACGGGGATGCCATCTTTAACGGTGGTCCAGAGGTCTGCGGCGGCGAGAAATTCGAATATCATCAGCCCGCAAAATGGAGGACATAGGCAGTCTTTCCAAGTACCAATTGGCGATGAAGAAAAAACACCCCGTTTCGTAAAGGCGAAACGGGGTGCTGTGAGGAGCGGGACTGTCCCAGAGGGCTGCTCTTACGAGTAGGAGGATTCCACGCGCTTGGCCACGTCTCTGTAGCCGTAGTCGGCGTTGTAGATTTCCTTGAGAGCTTCCAGGCTGCCGGCACGGTCGCCCATTTTCTCTGAGACGTTGGCCAGTTCGTAGAGCACTTCCTTCTTCGTGGCGTCCATGACGAGCAGCTCCTTGGAGGCCTCCATGAAGGAGGTCCGGGCCAGGTCGTTCATGTTCTTGCGCTCGAAGCAGCGGCCCAGCAGCAGGATGGCCTTGATGCGCATCTTCGGGTTGGACTTGGCCTGCTGCAGCTCGGGCAGTGCCTCGGTGTACATGCCTGCTTCAAAGTAGGCCTGCCCCAGCTCGTAGCGCAGGTTCTTGTCCGTCGGGTTGCGGTCCACACGGGCCTTGGCTTCGTTGATCACAGCCATGCCGCGCTGGCGGCGGATCTCAGCCACCTGGGCGCGCTTGTCGTCAATGTCCGGTGCATCAGGATTGGCTTCAATCTCGCGCTCAAATTCTGCGATCTGCAGGTCCTGCACCTTGTTGCGCAGGTCTTCCACCTTGCGCTGCAGCGCCACGTCACCGGGATTAAGGGATAGTGCGTAGTCGTAGAAGGTGAGTGCCGTCTCCAGATGGCCCAGACGCTCATAGAGGTCCGACATGCGCTTGACGATCAGGATGTTCGTCTGGTCGGCATTGTACTGCTCGATGGTTTTCGCCAGGAACTGCTCCATCTGATCCTGCGTCATGCCTTGGCGGCTGAGCATTTCCAGTTCAGCCGCTTCCGTGGCATCTTTCTTGGCGTCATTGAAATTGCCGCTGTTCCAGCCACCGCGGTTCATGGAGCTCATGGCGGCGGCGTCTTTTTCACCCTGCTTGGCCTCGATGTCACGCGGGTTGACCTTGAGGATGGCATTGTAGGTGTCGGCGGCTTTCTCTGGCTGATTGATGGCCAGGTAGTGCTTCGCCAGCTTGTGCATGTTCTTGGTGTTCTCGGGATGACCCATGCGGATGGTCTCCAGAGCAAAGGAGGCCAGATCCGGGTATTGGATCTTCATCGCGAGATCAAACAGCTGCTCATTGGCGGTGAGGCTGAAGGGATCCTTGCGGAAGGTGTTTTCCTCCAGGTCGGCGATCGCTTCGACCGGCTCTTTCTTGGAGCTCGGCTTGAGACCACCGAGGCCGAAGCTGAATTTCTTGCCATTGCCCACGCTTTCGCCTTCGGCGGTGCGCAGCAGCTTGCGGCCGTCAAGGAATCCGACATTGGCGGTCACGATGGGCAGCACTTGGTCCACCACGTACTCCCAGTTTTTCCGCTCGGCGGAGATGAGGGCTTTTTTCCAAAGGGTTTGGTACTTGGGGTCGAGTTCGGCTTCGGTAACGGTCATAATCTTTGAGGTGGGGGAAAGGATCTGGTCGGTTGGAGAAAGCGGAGCGGGTTATTTTTTCCCGCCACCAAACCATGCGGCGATGCCACGCAGCTCGGCTCCCGTTCCTTCGGTCAGGCCCTTCATGCTGAATCCGTGCTCAAAGAGCACCATCCAGACGAAGGTGGCCACCAGGAAAGCGAGGGTCCAGAGGACTTTGGAGAGAATGCGCATGCCGATTTTCTCTACTGTATGAAGAAAAGGGGGGAATCGTCCAGCACGGAGTTGCGCAGAAGAAAAATGGGCGCGGATTTACTCCTTTTCGAAGAGCAGTCGCAGGCTGTTCAGGCACACCACCACCGTGCTGCCCTCGTGCGTCAGCACCCCCAGGGTCAGCGGCACGATCCCAAAAAGGGAAGCCACCGCCATCACGATGACGCTGCCGAGCGAGATGAACAAATTCTGCTGGATGATCTGCCGCGCCCGGTGGCTGATCCGGCGGGCGGCGAGCAGCTTTTCAATCTTGTCCTTCATCAGCACCACGTCGCTCTGCTCCAGCGCGGCGTCGCTGCCTCGGGCGCCCATGGCCACGGAGACGTGGGCGGCGGCCAGGCTGGGGGCGTCGTTCACACCATCTCCCACCATGGCCACCTTGTGCCCGGCCTGGGTCAGCTCGCGGATGGCGGCCACCTTGTCCTCCGGGTGCAGGCCGGCCCGCACTTCGGAGATGCCCAGCTTTTCCCCCACTTCGGCGGCGGCGGCGCGGCGGTCGCCGGTCAGCATGATGGTGCGCACGCCGTCAGCGGCCAGCCGCTCCAGCACGCCGCGGCTGCCGGCCCGGATCTCATCCTTGAGCAGTACCCGCCCCACGATCTGCTCGTGCAGCACCCAGACCTCACTGAAACCCAGGGGTGCGTCTGGCACCGCCGCCAGCACTTCGCCCAGCGGACTGTCTTTGACGAGCTCCCGCCGCCCCACGTAGCTGAGGCCGTGCTCGGTGCGCCCCCGCAGTCCCTGGCCGGTGATGGATTGAAACTCGGCCAGTTTTTCCATCTCGATGCCCTGGGCCTTGGCATATTGGGTGATGGCGCGGGCGATAGGGTGGTTGGAATTGGCCTCCAGGCTCGCGGCGATGCGCAGCACCTCCTGCTCGCGTCCGGCAGGGAAGCTCTCGATCCGACTCACCTTCAACTCGCCCTCGGTCAAGGTACCGGTCTTGTCCATGGCGATGACGTCCACCTCCGCGAGCTTTTCGATGGCGGCACCGCCGCGGAAGAGCACACCGCGCCGTGCGCCCCAGGCGATGGCCGCCAGGATGGCGGAGGGGATGGAGAGCACCAGGGCACAGGGGCTCATGACCACCAGCAGTGTCATGGCACGATAGAAGGAGGACTTGGACGCCGCCGTGTTTTCAAAAGGCGGGATGCCCAGGGCCAGCCACCAGACGAAGAACATGGCTGCCACCACGCCCAGAGTGAGGATGGTATAGCTGGTGCCAAAGCGATCCGTGAAGCGCTGGCTCGGCGCACGCAGATGCTGCGCGGTCTGGATGAGGTTGATGATCTTGGCCAGCGCGCTCTGCGTGGCCGGACGGTCCACCCGCACATGCACCAGTCCCCATTGGTTCAAGGTGCCGCCATAGATCGTGGCCCCTGCCTCCTTGGGAATGGGCACCGCCTCACCGGTCAGGGTGGACTCATCCGCCGCCGTCGAGCCCGAGATCACCGTGCCGTCCACGGCAAAGAGTTCATCCGGCTTCACCACGATCACCTCGCCGATCTGCAGCCCGTGCACATCGCGGTCAGCGGTCGAGCCGTCCGGCTGCAGCACATGCGCAAACTTGGGTGCCGCCTTGGTCAGTGCATTGATCTCCCGATGTGTGCGGAACATCACAAAATGCTCCAGCGCGCCGGAGGTGGAGAAAAGGAAGAGCAGCAGCGCTCCCTCCTCCCAGGCGCCGATGGCCACCGCCCCCAGGGCCACGGCCAGCATGAGGAAATGCACGTCCAGGCGTCGCTCACGCAGGTTTTCCCAGGTGTCCTTGGCCGCATCCCATCCGCCGGAAATCAGAGAGATGGCGAAGAGGCCCTTCGGCAGCCAGTGCGAGGTGGAAAAGAAGCGCTCAGTGATGTAGCCCGCCGCCAGAGTCACGGCGCAAAGACCCGCCTGCATGGCCAGCGTGCGCCACTCGTCTTCGCTTTCCTGTTCCATCTCGTCCGGCTCCGGCCACGCAAAGTCACGCCAGTGCCAGAGCTTGGGTGCGGTGGGGCATGAGGGCTTGGCCAGCACAAAAGCGCCGTCTTTTTCCTCCACATCCAGCATGCCGTGGTTGGGTGTCACGTGGCCGTTTTGCTTGAGCCATCGGGCATCCACCGCGCGCAGGATCTCAGAAAGCTTTGCCTGAAGCAGCTCGCCATCCACCCGACCGAGGGTCGCCATCTCCACACGCTTGGCATCAGGATTCAGCCGGATGGATTCGACGGCGGGTTCTTCCAGCAGGAAATCCGCCAGCGCGGACATCCAGGAGGATGCATCAGGAGGGGCTGCGTTGGAGTTTGGCATGCGCGTTGGCATGAGCATTACGAACAAGCAAGGCGCGTGACAACTTGATCTTCTTCACACATCTTGATGCTCATGATTCGCAGTCTCATCGCTGGGTCCTTGCGCGTGTTTTCAGGTTCCGTGGCCCGCTGGCAGGGCTGCGCACCTGAGCTGGCGCAGCGCGTGTATTTTGCCAATCACACCAGCAATCTCGACGGCCCCGTCCTCTGGGCCTCGCTGCCGCCACCGGTCCGGGCGGTGACACGCCTGATCGGTGCTCGGGACTACTGGTCCGTGGGCCGCATGCGTCCCTTCCTGGCCTGCCATGTTTTCAATGCGGTGCTCATTGAGCGCAAGAAGCCCACGCCCGATGCCAATCCTCTCGTCGAAATGGTCAACGCTCTCGGAGATCGCCACTCGCTGATTCTCTTTCCCGAAGGCGGCCGCCACTCCGGCGATGAGCCGCAGCCCTTCAAGCCCGGCCTCTATCATCTGGCCAAAAAGCGTCCGGATGTGCAGCTCGTTCCCGTGTGGATGGAGAACCTCAACCGCATCCTGCCCAAGGGAGAAATCCTGCCCGTGCCCGTGCTTGGCAGCGTGACCTTTGGCGAGCCGATCCGCTTGCAGGATGACGAACCCAAAACCGACTTTCTCGTCCGCTCCCGTGAGGCCGTGCTGAAGCTCCGGCAATGATTTAGAAGCCAGCAGATTGAGAAGATGACAATTGGATTGCGCATAAATGAGAACCGGATGCGCCTCAATGCCTTCTGCTGCGCATGGCCATCAGTACCGCCAGGCTGATACCCGCTGCTGCCAGAGTCCACAGCACCCAAGGTTTCAGCGCCGTGTGCTGGCTCGGAATGACCGTTGGCGTTTTTTGTACAGCCACCACCGCCTCAGGGGCTTTCGGCGGCAGTACACCAGCGACAGGCCAGGGGCGCGGCGGCGGCATGGGATGGCCGGTCTCATAGGTCCATTCACGATAGGGCTTGGAGGCATCTGACTTCCACCATGACTGCAGGGTATCGATGGCAGAGCTGGTAAGAGTCAGGCTTCTGGGGAGTTGCACCGGCGAGGCATCTCCCAGTGCCTTGACCATCGCATACGCGGCCCCATTCAAATTGCTGCTAGGGGGGGCTCGGCTGCTCTCGATCATGTGCAAACTGATTGCCTCGTCAGGATTGCGTCTGTCGTCCAGGAACCGCCCGATCTGCTGGATGGCCTCCATGCTGCCGAGCAGACCCAGTTTGCGTAATGCTCCCTCTCGATAGTTCCAGTACCCCACTTCTTGGGACATCATCTCCAGGCGGTCTCCAATCGCCTTGGCATGTCCGGGGATTGCAGCGAGCTTGGGACGCACGTACTCGGCGATTCTTTTGTTCAGTTCGTCACACTTGGCGGAAGCCTCTTTTCGGTTCGGATACAGCCGACTCATGTCGCCATAACCAATGCTTCGTGCGGCTGCTTCGGTGAAAATATACCACAGAGCTTCCGCATCTTTTTGGGTGGCGGCGGTGTCCACACCTGCATAATCCCCACGAATCAGTGCACTGATGATGGGCCTCACTCGTCTGTCCAATTTGGCTTGCCTCTGGTCACTGACTGCGTCGATCTCACGTTCGCGTTGGAAAATGCGTTCGATTTTCTCGGCATTGGAAGGATCCGGTATGGCTCTGGCGTGGATCAATGACAAAGTCAGAAACCCGCAGATGGCGATGGTGGAAAGAGTGGATGTTTTCATCAGTTTCATCGATTGTTGGGGCCTAATTTCTTGTTGAATCTGCTCCATTCGAATTTGATGAGGGTTTTGGGGCCCTGTTCACGTTTGGGGCCTTCGAGGCTGGTCATGAGGCGGCTTTCATTATCGCTATTGGGCATATGGTTGTTGTCTGATGGCACGGTCGAATGCCCAACTTTGGCGACATAATGCATGATTTCATGGGCAATCGCCCACATATGTGGCGGCTGTTCAGAGCCAGCTGGTCTGGGGTAATCCCACACAAAGAGCACACCGTTGTTGACCGGTTTGGCCTTGCCGGCATGACCAAGCACCGGCCGCCAATTTTGCAAGTAGCTAAAGCCACGTTGTTTCGGGTCTTGTGGTGGGTAATAACTAAGGCTAACCATGCCATTTTTCTCGTTACCCATGTCGGTTCCGGGAGCGGCAAAGAAATAAACATTCACATCAGCAGCTTCATCAGGTGGCGAGGCAAGCTGCATGGCTGCCTCCTCGGTAGATCCTACTGGATTCAAATTACCGTCCAGGCCAAACAGCAGCTCCAGCCGCCCGTTTCCGGCCATCACATCACTCCCTAGCCCCAAGCCCGTGTCCCAGTCCACTCCCACAGTGGGCAGGACGGTGACATTGGTGACCACATTGGCTTGGGCAAAAATGGAGTCGAGGTAATCTTGTAGATCTTCTGCGTCCGGGGTGTCCACCGGCTCTGCCAGCACTGATCCTGTGGCAGACAGCAGTCTGATCGGATGCACCGTGACTTTGAGTTCCACCGTGTCATACACCACAATCTTCATCAGGGGTTTATTGGTGGCCATGTTGGCATCTCCGGTGTCGCCGTAGGCGATACCGGCGGTGATCACGCCATCCTCGTCCTCCAGATCGCTTCCAGCGTTGAAGGCAATGATGGAGACAGCGTTGAAAGGGTTGTCTGAGGTATATACAAGTCCGGAGGAGGTGGAAACACCCAGCCCGTCCACCGAGATGTTATTTCCGCTGACACTGTAAACGATACGGTGCGGACTACTGGTTGACCCATTAAAGTTTAGGCTTCGAGGCTGGCCTACGGGCAGCATCAGCCAGTGGTCTGTCACACCAGGCAACGCTTCCACCTTTGGCGGATCCCCTGGATTTGGTCCCGGCACCTCGGAGGTGCCAAGGATGCTGCTTTGGAGATCCATGACGACATCGCCGGTCACAGCAGGATATACGAATGCTTCGTGCACGGTGGCTTCATCTGCCATGCTAGGTGTTAGTGATAAAAAATCTGAGACTTCTCGGTGTGCCTTGGTGTTAAACTGATGAAGAATCACATTGCCATAGCTGCAAGAGTGAGGGTCGTTCTTGATCGTAGCATCGAATTTCAGATAGTTTTTTGACACGCACCATGGCTGCTCCTGGCCACGTATGGCGGTCCCCAGAGTGACATCGAGGTGATAGAGGCTGCCGTAGCCGACCTGAGCGCTCTCTGTTTGGAAAGTGTATGCAAAGGCATAAGCCCAGCCCTTGTTGACCAGAGAACTGAGATCACCCTCAGGGAAATAAAGCTTGCCGAGCTTTTGTGAAATTTTGGATGAAAACCCTGAATAGTCATCACGGCCGGAGTTTGGAACTGAATCCAGCCAGCTGACATAGGACTGGCTGGGAGGCTGATACCACTGATTGGTAATGGATTTAAAGTAGGCGTGCAGCGTCATGGGCAGTTCGACCCCTCCTTTTTCCGCGACTCCGGTCAGATCATTGGAAGCGGCGTCCAAGGGGTCGGAGTCATGTGCGAGTTCCTCACCATCGCCGATGCCATCTCCGTCTGAATCGGCTGCAAAAGGGTTCAGCCCCAGCGCCAGCTCTTCATCATTCGAAGATCCGTCTCCGTCAAAGTCTGCATTCCCGGCAGAAAGTCCGCCCGTGCTGGTGTCTGTGTAGCGCAGCCGCCAGAACTGGCGGGAGTCGGTGCAGGCGAAGTTCAGCCCGTCCACGGCATTGCTGCCGCTGTGCACCACGGGCACGTAGCTCCAATGGACTAGATCGTATGACTGCTGCACGAAGTAGGTGCGGCCCGCACGGCCCCACCAGCTGAGCACCTGCGCGCCGGTGGTGGCATCTGCCGTAACGCGCACGCCTTCGTATGGATCGGTGGCGATTTGCGCACTGCATGGCATGGTGCCGAGCGGCAGCAGGAGGGCCGCAGCAAAAAGAGCAGGCCTCATGGCTGGCTGGCTCCTTTCTGCCGCTGAGCGTTTTCCTGGATGGCGGCACGCTGCGCGGGCTGCAGCGGCCAGAAGTGGATGATGCTGTGCCGAGGCGGAGGTGGCGGGGCATTGCGCGCTGCCAGCTCCCGTGCAGCCTGATCTGTCGCACGCTGCGCCTGCTGCTGCATTAGCTCCGCCTTGTGGGCGTCGTAGTAGGCCAGCAGCAGTTCCATGACATCCAGCGCGGATTGATCTGCCGGGCCTATGGCGGTAGTGTCGGCCACCAGGGCAAAGGCGGTGCCGCCATCTGCTGGCAGCAGTTGCGCCGCTTGCGCTTCGGCTGGCGTCAGATTTTGCTCATCGGGTCCAGCGCTCAGAATGAGGACGTAATCGGTTTGTTCTGTTTTCACCTGGCCCAGGCCTGCGAGGGCGCGGAAATCGACATTGGTCACGGCATGCAGGCGCTGGGAGGTGCCGCAGGTCCAGTGCAGCACGGTGAAGCCATCGGCATGCACGGAGGCGGAGATGCTCAGCATCTGGGTTTCCTGCACCGGCACCTGGCTCAGGACCGCCTCCTGAGCCGCCGTCAGTGGCACAGCAAAAGCTGCTGCTGGTGGCTTCGCCTGAGGAGAGACCACCGGAGGCAGCACCTGAAGGAAGGTGACGGAGCTACCGTCCTTCTGCTGCACGGTGGATTCGGAGAGCACTTGATAGACTGGCGCGGCAGATACTGCATCTTGTGCGGTAATGCTTCCTGACGCGAGCAGGGGCATGAATAGGGCTAGGGCACGTTTCATGAGTGTTTTGCATTAATAATGCTTCGGATTTTAAAAAAGAAGTCATGCCCATTTCTGAGGCACTGCTAAGAACTAAATTGAAAAGACTCGGAGCGGGACGCTCCTCCAGTTGGTTGTATCTTCCGAAGGATTGTTCTAGCGTTGGGAGGGTGAAGATTAGCGCTTTTGCGCGGAGCCACATTGCCAATATATGTAGCAATCAAACTACATAATGTTATTAAACAATGATTGATGTTTAAGAAAAAATAAATTATGTTTAAGTATGCGGCTTATAGGCATTGAGGCAACCAAAAAAGATGGAAAAATGATCTAATTGTCAGTCCAAACTGCTGGATGAATCGCTTGGCGGTTGGAGGCCTCGAATCAAAGGAAGGGCGCTTTCACGCGCTCCTGGTAGGCTGGTTGTCGCTACAAGCTCTTCCAAGGCGTATCACTTCGTGACAGGTCGCAGCTTTTCCGCCAGGCGCGCGCGCAGTTCTTTCAGCACGGCGGCATGCTGCGGCTCATTCGCCAGATTCGTGTACTCCTGCGGATCACTCTCGTGATCGTAGAGCTCGATACCGTTTTTCCCTTCGTCCCATTCCGTGCAGCGCCAGCGCGCGGTGCGGATGCTGCGGCCCCAGAATTCAGCATCCTTGCCGCGACGTGCTTGCGTGAATGCCTCCTCATGAATCGCCGCTGTCGGATCGCGCAGCAGTGGGTTCAGGGACAATCCCTGCAGATGCTTGGGCGCGGGCACGCCGCAGAGATCGCAAAGCGTGGGATACACATCCAGCAGTTCGATGAGGCCCTGGCTCTGCTGCCCGGCGGCTTTCATGCCGGGTGTGTGCAGGATGAAGGGCACGCGCGCACATTCCTCAAACAGGCTGCGTTTGTGCCACAGGCCGTGCTCGCCGAGATGCCAGCCGTGGTCGCTGGTGAAGAGGATGATCGTGTTGTCATCCAGCCCCATTTGTTTGATCGCCTCCAGCACCCGCCCTGCCTGCGCGTCCACATAGCTCACGCACGCTAGGTAGGCCCGGATGGCGGCGCGGCGCTGCTCCGGCGTGCAGCTCAGTGCATAGCCTGGCACCGCCCCATTGCGCGCAGGGGCTGGGATGTCCGCCTCGTCATCGGCTGGGGCCTCGGGTAGCGAGATGCTTTCGAGAGGATACAGATCGAAATACTTCGCCGGCGCCACCAGTGGCAGATGCGGGCGGTGAAAGCCGACCGCGAGAAAGAAGGGCTTCGTTTTGTCGCGGCGCTCCAGCCATTCGATGGCCGTTTTGGCAAAGTTGCCATCCACCAGTTGGTCATCATCTCCCGGTATTTCCTGCCAGCCCAGGCCCTGCTTTTTGCCGGCCTTCACCTTAACAAGGCTCTCGCGTTTGGGCGGGTAGGGGAGTTCACTTTTGAAAGGTGTTCCAAAGTCCCAGGCTTGGGGGTCGTCCATGCTTTCCAGTCCGCTGGGCACGCCTAGATGGAAAATCTTCCCGCATCGCGCCGTGGCGTAGCCGTTGTTGCGGAAATGATGCGGCAGCGTCAGCACCTCCGGAAGGTTCGTGTACAGATTGTCTTCGTTGTTCGTCACCCGCGTCGTGTTCGGCCGCAGCCCGCTCATCATCGAGGAGCGCGAGGGATTGCAGTGCGGAAACTGGCAGTAGGCGCGGTGAAACACTACGCTCCGCTTCGCCAGCGCATCGAGGTTCGGCGTCTTGGCCTGAGGGTGGCCGTAGCAGCTCAGGGTCGCCGCCAGATCATCCGCCATGAGCAGGACGACATTGGGGCGCGTATCAGCAGCCCGGGCGGAAATCAAAGTGCAGCCCAGCAGCAGGAGAATGACACGGAGTTGGTTCATGGCCTGCTGAAACAGCGGCATGCAGTCGCATCTATCCGTCAGTTGCAATGGGGGAACGCGGGTGGCTACTTCAGCTCCTTGATCCGCACATTGCGATACCACACCCGCAGCGCCTCATCCTGAAAAGCGATCTGCCCCACATTCGGACGGTCTGCCATTTTGATGTCGTCGAGGCTGGTGTCGATCACCTGCTCGCCATTAAACACCACCTTCACGCTGCGGCCTTTGACCGTGATGGTGTAGCGGTTCCACTCTCCGGCAGGCTTCACCATGTTTTTGGAGGGGCCAATGCCGTGCACGATCCCACCGCAGTCATGATGTCCCGGCTTTTCCAGCCCATAGGTATCGAGGATCTGCACCTCGAATCCAGTCTTCACCGGCTCCTTCATGTCTCCCACGCGCATGAAGACGCCGCTGTTGCCCTTGGCATTGATCTTGAATTCCAGATCCAGCACAAAGTCGCCGTATTGCTTCTCCGTGGCGATGTAGGCGTCATAGCGCTGCCAGCCCTTCTCCCCCTCACGCGGGTGCAGGGAGAGGCTGCCATCCGGCTCCACCAGCCAGTTGCCGGTGGTTTTCCAGCCGGTGAGGTCCTTGCCATTGAAGAGAGGGACAAACCCAGGAGCATCCGCGGCGGGGTGGAGATCCTCGGCAAAGGCGGAGATGGCTAGGCCGAGGATCAGGAGAAGGGAGGCAAGTTTCATGGTGGTGAGCTTCAAACGGGCCGACAAATCCCCGTTTGACATCCGGGCATCCATTTGGAACATATCATCGTATCCTGATACGTTGATTTGTTCCTTTTTACCCAAACCTGAACCCACGCCCCACCCACCTCATGTCCGACTACAAAGTAAAAGACATCGCCCTCGCTGACTTCGGCCGCAAAGAACTCGACATCGCCGAGAGCGAAATGCCCGGCCTCATGGCCACTCGCGAGAAGTACGGCCCCAAGAAGCCCCTCGCTGGCGTCCGCATCACCGGCTCCCTGCACATGACCATCCAGACTGGCGTGCTTATCGAGACCCTGAAGGAACTGGGCGCTGACGTTCGCTGGGCTTCTTGCAACATCTTCTCCACTCAGGACCACGCTGCTTCCGCCATCGCCGCCTCCGGCACCCCTGTCTTTGCCTGGAAGGGCGAGACCCTCGAAGAGTACTGGTGGTGCACCTGGAAGGCCATCATCTTCCCCGGCGACAACGGCCCCCAGCTTATCGTGGACGACGGTGGCGACGTCACCCTCCTCATTCACAAGGGTTATGAGATGGAAAACGGCGACAAGTGGGTCGACACCCCCTCCGACAATCACGAAGTGAAGGTCATCAAGGACCTCCTCAAGGACATCGCCAAGAACCAGCCCGGCATCTTCCACAAGATCGTCAAGGACCTCAAGGGCGTCTCCGAAGAGACCACCACCGGCGTGCACCGCCTCTATGAAATGGCCAAGGCTGGCAAGCTGCTCTTCCCCGCCATCAACGTGAACGACAGCGTCACCAAGTCCAAGTTCGACAACCTCTACGGCTGCCGTGAGTCCCTGCTGGATGGCATCAAGCGCGCCACCGACGTCATGATCGCCGGCAAGGTCGGCGTCGTCTGCGGTTACGGCGACGTGGGCAAAGGCTGCGCCGCCGCTCTTCGCGGCATGGGCGCCCAGGTCATCGTCACCGAAATCGACCCCGTCTGCGCCCTGCAGGCCGCCATGGAAGGCTACCGCGTCATGCCGATCGAGGACACCCTCGGCACCGGAGACATCTACGTCACCACCACCGGCAACAAGGACATCATCCGCCTTGAGCACATGGAGAAGATGAAGGACCAGGCCATCGTCTGCAACATCGGCCACTTCGACAACGAGATCCAGGTGGACAAGCTCAACGCCCGCACGGACGTCAAGCGCCTCAACATCAAGCCCCAGGTGGACAAGTACACCTTCCCGGCTGGCAACAGCATCTTCATGCTGGCTGAAGGCCGCCTCGTGAACCTCGGCTGCGCCACAGGCCACCCGAGCTTCGTGATGAGCAACAGCTTCACCAACCAGTGCCTCGCCCAGATCGAGCTTTGGGAAACCAAGGACTCCCGTCCTGTCGGCGTCACCGTGCTGCCCAAGAAGCTGGACGAAGAAGTGGCCCGCCTCCACCTGGCGAAGATCGGCGTCAAGCTGACCAAGCTGACCCAGGAGCAGGCCGACTACATTGGCGTTCCTGTCGAAGGCCCTTACAAGACCGACCACTACCGCTACTAAACCTAGCGTCCTTTTTTCAACCCCCAAAACCTACGAGGGCGGCCAGCGATGGCCGCCCTTTTTTGTGTCCACTGTTTGTCTGTCATCTGGGTTAAAGGCCTAGGAAACAGTCATGGAAGGCGTTACGAACGTCTAATCTCTTATAAATAATGATTTAGCTGGGAAATTGGATTTAAAATTAACCTAAGTCCAAAGTATTTTACCTTCGGTATTTCATGTTTGATTAGCGAGATAGGATTAGATATATCTCCCATGATTTAATCGTTTATCATGCGTGGTCATGTGGGTGCAATGTCGATCAATCTATTCAACCTCTGACAGCTTCTGCGAAACCTCGCAGGCGCGGTGGAAGACTGTCATTTATGGAGGTGTAGAGAAGAAGGCATGACTACCGTGGTGTGCAAGACCGCTGCAGATGTCCAGCCGCCCTTGGTGGACAGCCATGGAGAGGGTTTTGCCAAAACTGACCGTGATGAAGAGGCTACGGCGATGCTCGCGGCGATCGTGGACTGGTCTGACGACGCCATCGTGAGCAAAAACCTGGAAGGAATCGTGACAAGCTGGAACGCGGGCGCGGAGAGATTGTTTGGCTACACGGCACGTGAGATGATTGGGCGCTCCATCACACAGATCATTCCGGAGGGGCTGATGAATGAGGAGCAGGAGATCCTGACACAGATTAGAAAAGGCGAACGGATAGAGCCTTTTGCTACGGTGCGCGTGGCCAAGAGCGGAAAGGCCGTGGATGTGTCGGTTTCAGTGTCACCCATACGCAACCGGGAGGGGCGGATCATCGGCGCATCCAAGGTGGCGCGGGATATCAGCCGCAATCGTGAGGCGGAGGCGGCTCTGAAGCAGAGCGAGGCCCGCTTTGCCAAGGTCTTCCACACCAATCCAGCGGCCATTTGCATCACGACGATTCGTGAGGGGCGCTTCATTGAGGTCAATGAGCGCTACTGCCAGATGTTTGGTTTCAGACGGGATGATTTGATTGGGCAGAGTGCGGTGGAGCTGAAGCTTTGGGATTCCCCGGAAGAGCGGACGCAGGTGATGATGAGACTGCTCAGCCAGGGGATTGTGCGTGACTATGAGGGGGCTTTCCGTAATCGCAGCCGCAGTCTTTTGGATGCGCTGATCTCCATGGAGATGGTGGATTTTCCAGGGGAAGACGAGCGGGTGGTGATCACGATGTTCGCGGACATCACGGAGCGGAAGAGGGCGGAAGCAGAGGTCCGCCGCCTGAATGCGGAGCTGGAGCTTCGTGTGGCCGAGCGCACGGCGCAGCTGGAGGCGGCCAATGCCGAGCTGAGCAGCAGCCGGGCTGAGCTGAAGAGCCTATTCGAATCTCTTCCGGGGCTCTATCTCGTACTGACGCCCGAATTCAAGATCGTGGCCGCCAGCGATGCGTATCTGAAAGCCACGCTGACAACACGCGAGAACATCATCGGACTCGGCATTTTTGAAGCCTTTCCTGATAATCCGGATGAGCCTGATGCCACAGGTGTGGCAAACCTGCGGGCCTCACTGGAGCGGGTGCTGCAAAGATGCGAACCCGACACGATGGCGATCCAGAAGTACGACGTGCGGCGTCCGGACGGGGTCTTTGAGGAGCGCTACTGGAGTCCGATCAACTCGCCCCTGGTGGGGAAAGGGCGCGCAATTCGTTACATCATCCACCGGGTGGAGGATGTGACGGAGTTTGTGCGCAGCAGAGCTGCGGCGGCAGACAAAGATGCAAACCTCAGCGCCCGGCTGCAGCAGATGGAGGCGGAGATTTTCCAGAGCTCGCAGCGGGTGCAGGCGGTGAACCTGCAGTTGCAGGCTGCAAACAAGGAGCTGGAGTCGTTTTCCTATTCCGTCTCGCACGATCTGCGTGCGCCACTGCGGGCCATGGACGGGTTTTCCCGTGCGATGCAGGAGGACTTTGGCGCGCAGCTTCCGCCGGACGGGCAGCGTTACCTCCAGGTCATCCGCACCAGCGCGCAGCGCATGGGCTGCTTGATCGATGACCTGCTGAGTTTCTCGCGCCTGAGCCGTGCGGCCATGAGCTGGCGCACGATCGACACGCGTGCACTGGTTCAGGCGGTGCTGGATGAAATAAGCGCCGCACGTGAGGGCAGGCAGATCGAGCTGCAGCTCAAAGACCTGCTGCCCTGCGAGGGAGATCCAGCGCTTCTCAAACAGGTCTGGGTAAACTTGCTTTCCAACGCCTTCAAATACACCCAGAAGCGTGAGCACACCGTGATCGAGATCGGCAGCACTATCGAGGAAGGCCGGCCCGTGTATCATGTGCGCGACAACGGCACCGGCTTTGACATGCGCTATGCGCACAAGCTGTTCGGTGTGTTTCAGCGGCTGCATCGTGCGGAGGACTATGACGGCACGGGGGTGGGACTCGCGATCGTGCAGCGTGTCGTTCATCGGCACAGCGGCAGGGTCTGGGCCGAGGCGGTGCCGGACCAGGGAGCAGCCTTTTATTTCACACTCGGAGAAAACAACCAAACATGAACCCCAACCAAATCGTCGAAATTCTGCTGGTCGAAGACAGCCCGGAGGACCTGGAGCTGACACAGCGCGCCCTGCGCAATGCCAACCTGGGCAACCATATTCATGTGGCACGCGACGGCGCTGAGGCGCTGGATTTCATCTTTTGTGAGGGCGAATATGCCAGCAGAAGAATCGAGGACACCCCCAAGCTCATCCTGCTGGACCTGAAGCTGCCGAAAGTGGACGGTCTTGAGGTGCTCGAACGCATCAAGGGAGACGAGCGCACCAGGCTCATACCTATTGTCGTGCTGACCTCATCCAAGGAGCAGGCGGATGTGATCAAGAGCTACCAGCTCGGGGTCAACAGCTACATCGTCAAACCGGTCAACTTCGAGGGCTTTACCAGCGCCGTGCAGGAGCTGGGCATGTACTGGCTGCTGATCAATCAACCACCCAAACTGGACAAGTAGCATGAGCGAGCCGCTGAACGTCCTGCTTCTGGAGGACGAACCGAATGACGCCGAGCTGGTGCTGCGCGCGCTGAGGCAGGCGGGCTTTGAAGCTGCCTTTCAGAGGGTGGATACCGCGCATGAATTTGAACAACGGCTGAAGTCTGAGCTGGATGTGATTCTCTCCGACTTCGACATGCCGTCGTTCAGCGCGCCTCAGGCGCTCGAGATTCTCAAGCGAAGCGGGATGGACATCCCCTTCATCATCATCTCCGGCACCATCGGAGAGGATGTGGCGGTGGAAATGATGCGGAAAGGGGCCACGGATTATCTTCTCAAGGACCGCCTGGGCCGCCTGGGCATCTCCGTCAGGCAGGCGCTGGAGCAGGGGAGGTGGCGCAAGGAGCGCAACAAAGCTGCCGAGGTCCTCATGGAGTCGAAGAGGTTCTTGCAGTCCACGCTCAATGCACTGACCTCGCATATCGCGATCCTTGATGAGCAGGGAACCATCATCGAGGTCAATGCCGCGTGGAGCCGGTTCGCCCGCGAGAATGATTTCAGAGGGCCGAGCCGTGGCGTGGGGGACAATTATCTGGCATTGTGTGATTCATCGGTTGGCAAGTATTCAGATGAGGCTGCCTCGGTGGCGGCAGGTATCCGCGCTGTAATGTCCGGTGAAAGGCGGGAGTTTCAGTTGGAGTACCCCTGCCACAGCCCGCTCGAAAAGCGCTGGTTTGTGGTGCGCGTGACCCAGTTCAGCGGCGTGGGCCCTGTCCGGGTGGTGGTGGCGCATGAAAACATCACCGAACGCAAGCTGGCTGAAGAGGCGCTGCGGGAGAGCGAGGAGCGCTTTCGCCAGATCGCTGAAAACATCCAGGAGGTGTTCTGGATCAGTGATATCGAAAAGGAAAAAGTGCTCTACATCAGCCCTGCCTACGAGCATATCTGGGGCCGCTCCTGCGATAGCCTGCTCAAAGCGCCCCGAAACTGGCTGGAGGCCATTCATCCCGATGACCGGGATCGTGTGCAGCATGCGGCGAGCACGCGTCAGAGGATCGGTGCTTATGACGAAGAGTACCGCATCCTCCGGCCTGACGGGACATTGCGCTGGGTGCGGGACCGCGCCTTTCCCGTGTGCAATGCCGCCGGAAAGGTGTACCGCATCGTGGGTGTGGCGCAGGACATCACCGAGCATAAAAACGCACGTGACCGGCTGCACGAGCAGGCTTCTCTTTTGGACAAGGCGCGGGACGCCATCCTCGTGCGCCATCTGGAGCATGGCATCACCTACTGGAACAAAAGCGCCGAGATGCTCTACGGCTGGACCATGGAGGAGGTTCGGGGCAGGCAGGCGGCTGACTTTCTTTACCGCGATCAGGCAGCCTATCAGCAGGCGGTGGGCGCTGTTCTTGCCCAAGGGGAATGGAGCGGGGAGATTCAGCAGATCACCAAGTCCGGAGACGCCATTCTGGTTGAAGGACGCTGGACCCTGGTGCGGGATGAGGCCGGCCGGCCGCAGGCGGTGCTGGCCATCAACAGCGACGTCACCGAAAAGAAGAAAATGGAGCAGCAGTTTCTGCGTGCCCAGCGCATGGAGAGCATCGGCACCCTGGCCGGAGGCATCGCCCATGATCTCAATAACGTCCTCGCTCCCATCCTGATGTCGATCGATCTGCTGCGTCTGACCAGCCGTGACGAGCGTGCAAAGGAGGTGCTTTCCACCATCGAGACCAGCGCCCGGCGCGGAGCCGACATGGTGCAGCAGATTCTGTCCTTTGCGCGCGGCGTGGAGGGCAGGCGCATGCTCATCAACATCCGCACCATCATCGAGGACGTGCAGCATCTGGTGCAGGACACCTTCCCCAAGGACATCCGCTTCCAGGCCGAATTTGACGCGGATCTGCCGCTCTTCTCAGGGGACCACACCCAGGTGCACCAGGTGCTGCTGAACCTCTGTGTGAACGCCCGCGACGCCATGCCCAAGGGCGGCACGCTCCGCGTGTCTGCCGCCAGCCTGGAAGTGGACTCCAACTACGCCAGCATGACCCAGGACTCCAAGCCCGGCCGCTATGTCATGATCAAGGTGACGGACACCGGCGTCGGCATTCCTCAGAACTTGCTGGAGCGGATTTTTGACCCCTTTTTCACCACCAAGGATCTGGGCAAAGGCACCGGTCTCGGACTCTCCACGGTGCTGGCCATCGTCAAAAGCCATGGCGGTTTTTTAAATGTCTACAGCGAACCCGGCAACGGCACCACCTTCACCGCGTGCTTTCCAGCTGCGGAGGGTCTTAACGAAGGTCTGGCCGAGACTCCCGATGAAAAGCACCCGCGCGGCAACGGAGAGCTGGTCCTCATCGTGGATGATGAAGCCGCCGTGCGCACCATCACGCAGCAGACGCTGGAGAGTTTTGGCTACCGTGTCCTCACGGCGTCTGATGGCACGGAGGCGGTGGCTCTTTACTCCATGCACCGCGGCGATGTGGCTGCGGTGGTGACGGACATGATGATGCCGGTCATGGGTGGCCAGGTGACGATCCAGGTGCTGAAGCGGCTGGACCCAGACGTCAAAATCATCGCGGCCAGCGGGCTCTCCAGCGAGAGCAGTTCTACGCGGGCCGAATCCCTCGGGGTGGATCTCTTCCTGCCAAAGCCCTTCACCGCGCAAACCATCCTCGCCGCGCTCAAGGAGGTGCTCCGGGGGCAGTCATGAAAGGCTCTGTCAGGCCGTGCCGGGCTTTCGGCCGTTTACAGCCCATGCCTGCGCATAAAAATGCGCGAGGCGCAGTTTTTGCGCGACAGGCACTGAGATGACAAAGGGATAGAGAGCCTGCTCTCCCAGGCTGAGCGAGATCTCATTCAGCACGGTGGAGAGGCACATCCAGCGCTGCAGCCAGGCTAGAAACTCCCCATCGGCTGCGGGATTCGAAGCCAGCATGGCTGGGAGCCTTCCAGACTCAGCCGGGAGCATGACAAGTGGCAGGGCGATGAACTGTACCTGAATGCCGAGGCATTCACAGGTCTCCAGTCCATCAATGATTTGCAGATAGTGCGACCATGTCTCCGCCCAGTCCTCCCAGGGATGGGAGGCCGCATAAGCGGTGATGTAGTTCTGCTCCCAGTCGGCGGGCGCACCGTTCGCGTAATAGCTGCTGAGCGCCGAAGCGTAATCATTCCATTCGTTGCCAAAACGATCTCGGAAAGCGAGGCGCATGAGATCCCCCCATTCCAGCCCGGACAAATACCGCTGCCAGAGGTAGTGGGCGCTTTCATGTCGGAAATGCCCCAGCAGGGTGCGGCTGTTTTCACCGAGCTGCTGGCGGTTGATCTGTCGGTAGGTGTCGTCCGCCTCCTCGAGGTTCAGTGTGATCACCCCATTCAGATGCCCCATGGTCACTGGTATGCTCGACTGCGTGCTGACGATGTCAAACACCAGCCCGTTTTGCGCATCGCTCTTCTTGGTCGGCAGATTCAGCCCCTGGCCCAGCAGCGTGTAGAGCAGTCTTCGCTTGGCCGTCTCCATGCGTGCCCAGAGCATGCGGTTGCGCTCCGAGCCCAGGTTGGGAATGGTACGGTTCATGCTGCAGGCCACGCAGAGCACGGCCGTGGAACTGGCAGGCAGCAGCCAGTTGCAGACGTTGTGCCTCACGCCGTTGTCGCAGCGTTTCATGGGGCCGCCCTGCTTGGTGCGCATCATCTTGCCGGATTGCGGATCATATCCGACATCGCCGTTGCACTTCAGGCAGCGTGAACTGCCGAAGAAAAGCACATTGCCGCAGTCACAGGTGAAACGTTGCATGAAGCACCCTCACCGTGAATCAGGTGCTTGTCATGCTCTGCTTACAGAGGCGCACGCTGTCCCTTCAACGCTGCGCGTGCATCCTTCGCCTTCGGATTCATGGCGGTGATGCTGTTGAGGAAGCTGATGCTGACGGTGTCCCCCTCAAACACACAGGTCACAGTGTCGCTGTGCGGAGTCTCGTAATAGCGCCACTGCATCACGAGCGTGTGGTCATCAGTCCATGCCGCACTGGCGGCGATCTTCGAAGGCACGGGCGTTTTCGGCTTGCCGCCGGAGATCAGACGTGGAGGTGTGCCGGGGAAGGCGGCCGCTCCGCGCTGCCAGGATTCGAGGCCGCAGGTGATGCTGTGACCGTCGGCCGTGAAGACGCAGGCATTCTCCTTGAAAGCGAAGGCGGCAGACTTGAGGCCGAGATCATTGGCTTCCAAGGCAAACTTTCCATCAGTGGCGGCGGGCGAGGTCTTGCGCCCTTGAGGAGGCGCAAGCTTGAGCGACTTGAGTCGGCTCAGATCAGCGGCCTTGGCAGCTTTGGCATCAATGGCGGGTAGAAGATGCTTCCACACGAGATCGAGCTGGCCCTGCATGTTTTTGTTCTCGCTCGTCATCACAATGACGGCGTCCTGCTCCGGCAGCACGATGGTAAACTGGCCAAACGCTCCATCGCCACGGAAGGCGGTGCCCTGGCAGCGCCAGAACTGGTAGCCGTAGCCTTGCAGCCAGTCGTTCTGTGCTTTGGGGCGGTCGGGTTTGTCGCCGCCGGGCTGCTGAATGTGGAACTGGGTGGCCTCCTCAATCCATGCGGCAGGCAGCAGCTGCTTGCCATTCCACTGCCCTTTCTGCAGCAGGAACTGGCCAAACTTCGCCAGCCCCTCGGTCTGAATGCTGAGGCCCCAGCCGCCGGTGTTGATGCCGCGCGGGCAGGTCTCCCAGCGCTTGCCGGTGATGCCCAGCGGCTCAAACAAACGCGGCGTCAGGTAGTCCAGCACCGTCTGCCCTGTGACCTTCTGCACAATCGCGGAGCACATGTAGGTGGCCGCGCTGTTGTACATGAACTGCGTTCCAGGCTTGTGCGCGATGTTCTGCGCCAGAAAGGTGCGCACCCAGTTCTCCTCCTTCACGCAGGCCTGCGTCGGCTCCTTCTCATTGCCGGTGGACATCGTCAGCAGATCCTGCACACGCATGGCCGCAAGGTTTTCGCTGATCTGTGCAGGCAGGTCGTCTGGGAAAAAAGACACCACCTTGTCATCCACTTTCAGCTTTCCTTCTGCCACGGCAAATCCCACTGCCGTGGAGGTGAAGCTCTTGCTCATCGAATACATCGTGTGCACGAAATCCGGGCCATAAGGCTTCCACCAGCCCTCGGCGATCACGTGGCCGTGCCTCAGCATCATGAAGCTGTGCAGCTCAAACTTCTCACGCGCGATGGCGTCGATGAAATCCAGGATGCCGCTCCCGGCCACCCCCTGGGCCTCAGGCGTGCTGCGGGCCAGGCAGGTGGTTGTGGCTGCGGCGTAGGAGGACGGAATCCAGAAGCTGAGGGAGGCAAGGCTGGCCTGCTGAAGAAAGGAGCGGCGTGTCGTGATCATGGAGCAAAAGCAAAAGAGCGTGTGGGAGCGGATGGCGTGGTGCTGGCGGTCTTGACGCCGCTCATGGGGTATTGAGTTACGGCCTCCCAGGCCAGCTTTTGCAGCAGCGTGTTCAGTTCCTCTGCCTGAGGTGCATCTTTCAAGGCGGCCGGGACAGGCAGCCCCACCGGACTGCGCTGATGAATCGCGGCAAAGTGGCAGTAGCTGACCAGCACGGACAAAGCTTCCTTGGGATGCCCCAGATCATCTTTGAAGAGATCCGCCTGCCGCGAGATGCCGGGTGCCTTGCCCGTGATGACATGCTCGCGCAGCGCAAAGACCGCATCTCCCACCGGCACAATGTGCACGGCCTCTGAGCCCACGGCGGCATTCAGCGCCGTCACCTGGGCCTCGAGCTTGGTGTTCCATTGTTCGCGCTGCATCTCACGCAGCTTGCGCAGGCTTTCCACGGTGGCGTCGTTGCGCATCGCGTTGTGAAATTCACCCGTTAGGTTGCCGTCGCGCGCGGGCCATGAGGCCTGCACCAGCACGCGCAGCTTGGGGTTCTTCTCCAGACCCAGCTTGGTAAAGTGGTCGATCCCTTCATCCGGCAGCAGCATGTGCGGTGAAAGCGTCAGCACATCCACGCCGCCCTCGCGCAGCATCTTCTTCGCCAGATTTTTCTCATCCGGTGCGTCCCAGTGCTGCTGCGTGCGCGACCCGCCGATCATCTGCCTGCCGGCATCCTGATAGCCAATGCCCGCGGCCTCGGTCATCTTGGGCAGCATCGTGGCGGTGAAGATCATGAAGCTGTGGGCGCACACAAACACGCGCGGCCCCGGCGGCAATCCGGCGGAGGTGGGTGTGCTGTATTCCCCCGGCTTGCTGGTATTGGGACCGTTGGATTTGGTTTTGGAGGCCAGCAGCTTTTTGAGCTCAGGATGCGCTTCGACGTACTTCAGTGCCTCGTCCACGGAGAGCACGCCGTTTTTGTCGGCATCAGCATCCGGGTAGAGCTTCAGCGCCATCGCCAGCCGCGCCTCCAGGCCGCCTTTCTTGCCCGCAGTCTCCACGGTTTGCGCGATCAGCCAGGTGGCGCCCAAAAGGCAGACGATGACAAACAGGGTGCGGAGGGTGGGTTTCATACATGCAGCAGGGTGTAGACGTAGCCTCGGCTCTTTTATACCACCGCTTGTTTGAAGACAAGATCCGGGGTGTCCGGCCCATGTTGCGCAGCAAAGCAATCAATTTTGATTCTGGAAAACTCTTTGCTTCAAAGCGGGCCTTGCCATTCTTCGGACTTTCACCCGCATGCATCCGGACATCTCTCCCATCGCCGCCTCACTTGGCATTGCACCTGAGCATCTTATCCTCCACGGCCGCCACATGGCCAAAGTCAGCCTCCAGGCACTGAAGGACAAGCCGCAGCGCGGCAGGCTCATCCTCGTCTCCGCCATCACTCCCACTCCGGCCGGCGAGGGCAAGACCACCGTCTCCATTGGTCTCTCTCAGGGGCTCAAAAAGATCGGGCAGAGCGTGGCGTTGGCGCTTCGCCAGCCCTCCATGGGACCGGTTTTTGGCCGCAAGGGCGGTGCCACCGGCGGCGGCAAAAGCAGCGTGCTGCCCGCGCATTCCATTAATCTGCACTTCACGGGAGACTTCCACGCCATCACCTGCGCGCACAACCTCCTCTCCGCCGTCATCGACAACCAGCTCTTCCTCGGCGAGGCGCGGGTAAAGGCGGAGCAGGTGCTCTGGAAGCGTGTCATGGACATGAACGACCGCGCTTTGCGCAGCGTGCGCACCTCCGTGGGCAAGCCCACCGAACGCGCCACCGGCTTCGATATCACTGCTGCCTCCGAGATCATGGCCATCATGTGCCTCGCGGAGTCTCTGCCCGATCTGCGTCATCGTCTGGAGCGCATCGTGGTGGGCTTCACGGCCGAGGGAGACCCAGTTTACGCCAAAGAATTCCGCGTCACTGGCGCCATGATGGCGCTGCTGCGCGAGGCCCTGCCGCCCAATCTGGTGCAGAGCGTGGAAGGCGTGCCCGCCTTCCTGCATGGCGGTCCGTTTGCCAACATCGCCCATGGTTGCAATTCCGTGCTGGCCACGCGCATGGCGCTGGCGCATGCGGACTTTGCCGTCACAGAGGCCGGATTCGCCTTCGATCTGGGCGGGGAGAAGTTCATGCACATCAAGTGCCGCCAGAGCGGCCTAGCCCCCTCGGCCATCGTCATCGTGGCCACGGTGCGTGCGCTCAAAATGCACGGCGGTGCCGCGCTGGATCAGCTCACGCATACAGATACCGCCGCGCTCAGCCGTGGCTTGGAAAACCTCGCCGCCCATCTCGACAGCGCCGCCAAGTTTCAGCGCCCGGTCATCGTGGCGGTCAATCAGTTCACCAATGACCACCCCGACGAGCTCGCGCTGGTGCATGAGTTCTGCCGCGCACGCGGCGTGCCCAGCGCCACCGCCAATGTCTTTGGCGAAGGCGGTGCCGGAGCCGTGGAGCTGGCGGAAAAAGTGCTGGCCGCACTGCCGGCGCAGGACGCGCCGCTGCCCTTCCTCTATCAGCAGGAGGAGAGCGTCGAGGCCAAGCTCCATGCCATCGCCACCAAGATCTACGGAGCCGACGGCGTGCTGCTCACCGATGAAGCCAAAGCCCGTCTGGCGCTGTTTGCCCGTAGCGGCTTTGACAAGCTGCCGCTCTGCATGGCCAAGACGCAGGACTCCCTCTCGGATGATGCCAAGAAACGCGGCCGCCCACGTGGCTTCACCATCACCGTGCGTGACTTTGAGATCGCCAATGGCGCAGGCTTCCTCGTGGCCCTCACCGGTACCATGATGCGCATGCCCGCCCTGCCCAAAGTGCCCGCCGCCGAGCGCATCCAGGTGACCGACGACGGATTCATGAGCGGCATTTAGGGATGTCTTGCCGCCGTGGGGCGCACGTTCTAGTTTGGGACTGCGCATGATTCTGGCCCGCTCCTTCATCTTTGGTTTTCCGCTGCTTCTCGCGGCGGTGGCTGGCTGGGCGGTGCGGGAGGTCAGGCGCAGCCGCATGGACCATGCGGATGGCGTGGTGGTCATGCTCTCCCAGGGCGCCCCAGTGCTCAATCCCTACCTCCCCGCCACCGAGGTGGAGCGCCAGATTATCGATCTCGTTCACGAGCCGCTCATCCGCTTGGGAGCAGACGGCACTTTGCAGCCCGGGCTGGCCGAGTTCTGGCGCTGGACGCAGGATGTCACCTGCTGGTTTGCCAATGAAGCCGCCGCCAGGCGCGCGCAGGAACTGCTTCAGGCGCAGATCGGTGAAAAGAACCGCTGGGCCGAGTGGAATCTCGGCTCCGTGCGGATGTTTGGAAACCGCCTCCTCCTCGGCTTTACCGAGCCCAACGCCACCGGAGTGCGGCAGGCCTTTGAGCTGATCGCGGGACCCGATTTGAAGCCGGTGGTGTTCTGGCGTGTCGAGCGCCGCAGCGCATTGCGCCAGGCGTGGAAGCGCTTCATGGCGGAGTCCGCACAAGCAAAGCTGGTTCAACGCTCCTGGTTTGATGGCGAGAATGCCTGCGAGTTTGTCGTCGCCGGCGATTCGCCCCGGCTGGTCGAAGACATGCATCGCTTCTTGGATGGCGGTCCGGACGAGCCGGCAGAAATCAATCCCCTCGGCGAAGTCGGCGCGCTCAGCGAGCCCGTGCTGGACCTCGACATCCGCCCCGGACGCCGCTGGCATGATGGCACACCAGCGACTGCTGAGGATGCCCGGGCCACGCTGGAATATCTGCGCGCCAGCGAGTGGCCGCTGCCCAATCGCGAGGCGCTCAGCAGCATCCAGAGCGCCGAGGTGCAGAATGACGGCGCACGCCTGCATGTGTCCTTCCGCCGCCGCCAGGGCGCGGCGCTCTGTGTGTTTGTGAATCTCCCCATGCTCCCCGCCGCCTGGCTGCGGGCGCATCCCGGCGTGCAGGAGGCCGATCTCATCCAGCACGCACCGCCTGGGGCCGGCACACACCGCATTGCCTCGCGGGATGCACGCTCGCTCATGCTCACGCCGGTGGAGCAGGAGAAATCCATGCCGCGCTTTTTGTTTCACTTCTCGGCCTCGCCGCTCATGACCCAGATCGGGGTGGACACCCGCGCGGTGGACCTCGTCTGGCCTGCCGCAGACCCCGCGCATCTGGATCAGCTCCGCTTCACTCCGCCGCGTCAGCGGCTCGTGGTGCTATGGAACACGAAGCACGAAGTCTTGCAGAATCTTCACTGCCGCGAGGCACTCGCCCTGGCCACGAATCGCGAGGAGCTCATGCGCACCCTGCCGGGCAGGCTGGGGCACGTCAGCGCCAGCCTCTTTGCCCCCGGCCTGTGGTTCAGCACCCAGGCGCAGAGCCAGCCCTTTGCGCTCGAAAAAGCACGGCACCTTCTCTCGGAGGCGGGCTGGCCGCAGGATGTTTCAGGCATCGCGCGTGGTCCGGAGCATGCGTTTCGCTTCACCCTCCTGGTGCCGGGGGGCGATGCGCTCCACACACGCACGGCGGAGCTTCTGGTCGCACAGTGGCGGAAAGCGGGCGCAGAGGTGAAGATCGAGCATGTCAGCGATGAGCGTGCGCTGGCTCAGCGCCTGCACGAGCGCCGCTTTGATGCCGTGCTGCTGGACCAGCGCTTTGAGGTTTCCTGGGACCAGCTGCCCTGGTGGCACTCGGCTCAGGCGAAACCCGGTGGCAGCAACTTTTGCGGCATCGCCGACCCCAAGATCGACCTCATCCTGGAGGCGCTGGCCGCGGAGTATGATCCCGCGCAGGTGGCCCGTCGCGTGCAGGAGCTGGAGGCCCGGCTGCTGCCCATGCACCCCATGCTGCCGCTCTTCACCACGCATGATGAGGCGGCCGCCATGCCCACGCTGCGGGAGCCGGACTCAGTCAAAGGGAGCGGTCTGCCCGTGGCCTCCTGGACGCTGCAGACACTCACAGGGCCGCCGCAGGCGCGCACGCCTTCACCCACTATTCTCAAACTCCAGCTGAGGCTGCCTGAATGACAAGCCTCCAGCCATTCTCACTGTCTCCCCGCCTGCTGCCGCTGCGCCTTGTGCTCGGCGGTCTCATTGCCGGCGTGCTTGTGCTGCTGGCTGATCACCACGGGATGTCCATCTCGCTTGATATGCGGGACTTTGGACGGCGCTTTTTTTCCAGCTTCATCGTCCTCCTCATCGGGCTGCTGCTGGCGCTGTGTCTGGGCGTCATGACCGGCATGTACGCACGCAGGATGGGGCCGCGTGTGCAGTGGCTGGCAGGCCTGCTCTCACGTGCTCTCGCCTGTTTGCCCGTGGTGGTGCTCGCCTGGGGGTTCATCGCCGGTTGGATCGGCCGCCTCGGCTGGCCGGTGGAGTCGCTCATGCCCGCCACGTTTCCAGAGGCGCACACCGCATGGCAGACGGTGCTTGCGCGTCAGACTTGGGACCTGCTGGCTCCGGCGTTGGTGCTGGCTCTGTCTCTGTGCGGGGAGATGACTCATGCCGTGATCGAGGACGGTGGTCTGGTGCCGGATCTCGGTTTTTCACTGCGCGCGCGTGGCGTGCCCGCAGGCTCCCGGCTCTGGCGGCATCATCTCAGCCAGCTCGTTCCGCTGCTGCGAGTGCGACTTCAGTCGCTCATCCTCTTTGCGCCCGTCTGCCTCATCATCATCGAGGACGTGCTGCACTTTGAGGGCTGGGGCGGCTGGATGGCCCAGAGCCTCCGCGCAGGTCATGCCGTCGGCATTGCCTATGGCTTTGCCAGCGCAGGTGTCTTGACGGGGCTGCTCTGCACGGGCGCGCAGCTTCTTCATGGTCGGCTCACATCCTCCGGCGGCTGGTTGGCCACGCTTTCCTGGCAGCCGTGGCTGCTTTGGGCCTTGGGCGTGCTGGCGTTGCTGCCCGCGTCCATTCTCATGTGGCTGCCGCTATGGCTGGCCGTGCTGATGGCAGGCGCTGCTGCGTGGTGCCAGACCTGGACCCACATCCTGAAGCAGCTGCCGCTGGATGCCTCGCGCGTGCTCGGCGCTACGGATCAAATGATCTGGCGCCATCACATCGCCGTGGTGCAGGGCCGCACGCTCCTGGCCTGGATCTGCACCGTCTTTGCCCAGACGCTCCTCGGTCTCGCCACCGCCTGCACGCTGCAGCCACGCCTCATGCACGAGCTCAATGAGCGCCTCGTCACACTCCTCCGTCCCCTCGCGGTCATCTCTGTGCAGGATGCCGCGCACACCCTCGCGGATCCCACGCTGCTCCTCCAGTCTGGCGGCGGCATCGCGCTTGCCGCCTTGTGTTTGATCCAGCTTGGCCGCATCGTACAACCCCGTCTCGATTAATTCAAAGCCATGTCCGCCGACGCCCCTGCTCCCACCGAAGCCCCGCTGCTGCGAATCCGCGATCTCCAGATCGAGTTCGCCCGCCATGGCGCCGAGCCGATGAAAGCCGTCAAAGGCATCGACCTCGAACTCAAGCGCGGCGAATCCATCGCGCTCGTCGGTGAAAGCGGCAGCGGCAAAAGCGCCACCGCACTCTCCTTTGCCCGCCTCCTGCCGGAGCCGCCCGCCGTCATCTCCGCGCGGCAGATGTCCTTCAACGGCCACGAAATTCTTGAAATGGGAGAGCGTGATCTGCGCAAAATTCGCGGCAAGGAGATCGCCTACATCTTTCAGGAGCCCACGACTTCGCTCAATCCTGTCCTCACCATCCGCACCCAGATCGGCGAAGCCCTCGCCCTCCATCGCCCCGACGTCCCCAAATCCGGGCGTGACAATGAAATTGTGAAGTGGCTCGACAAAGTCGGCATCGTCGATTCGCGCAAGCGCCTCAACGCCTACCCGTACGAGCTCAGCGGCGGCATGCAGCAGCGCGTCATGATCGCCATGGCGCTTTGCATGCAGCCAAAGCTCCTCATCGCCGACGAGCCCACCACCGCGCTCGATGTCACCATCCAAAAGCAGATCATGGATCTCCTCGCCGAGCTCCGCCGCGATCTCGACATGAGCATCATCCTCATCACGCACAATCTCGGCATCATCCGCAGCGTCGTGGACCGCGTGGCCGTCATGTTCCGTGGCAAGATCGTCGAAACCGGCCCCGTGGATGAAATCCTGCGCAATCCCCAGCACGCCTACACCAAGGCCCTCCTCGCCTGCGTCCCCCGCATGGGCGCCAAGCAGCCCCGCCTCAAAGCCATCGACTATGCGGAGTTGGAGGCCTGACAGGGGTCTTCAGATCAAAGCCGGCAGCACATTCAGTCCTTCTGCCGCTGCGATTTCACGCTGCAGGGCGTCAAAGCTGAGAAATACCGTGGCTTGCCATTTGAGCGCCGTTGCGATGTGGAGCAGATCAAAGGAGCGTGCACCTCTTTGCATCGTGTGCCGTTCGCTCAGGCGTTCCACTTCAGTGGCTAGATCTGCCAGGTTCACGCCCGCCTCGATGATGACGCCTGATTCCAGATCGTTCTCAAACTGCGCCAGCATCGCCAGACCTTCCGTCTCAAGATAGCCTTTTCGGGCATCTCGTGAGCGCAGGAACACCTGGAATCTCACAGCCTGCCGGAATTCATAAGCCAGCAATGAGGAAATCACAATCGGAGCACCGATCTCCTCCAGCGTGGCAATGGCCCTCTCAGAGTGGCTTTGCTGCCGGTACAGGGAGCAGAGAAAAGACGTGTCGGCGCAGTGCATCAGCCGTGTCCGTGTTCAAGCTCTGCTTCGCGCATCTCTTTGACCTCTGCGTCGCTGAACACACGGCTGCCCCAGGTCTGTCGCAGGCGGGCGCGGAAGTCGGGCAACGCCACTCCCTGCGCTTTCTCCACTGCCGGGATGATAACTCCCAGCTTCTTCCCGCCCTTCGACAGAAACACGAGTTCACCGGCAGCCAGCAGGCTTTCGATGCGCGTTGTTTCGTCAAGTGTCAGTGTGGACATGATGATGGAGCTTAGTCGTTTCTTAGCAGCTAGGCAAGCCTTGCTCGACTCATAATCCCCGTTGCGCTGCGCCCAAAAAACATGCTAGCCTCCCTCCATGAAAGCCTGGCTCATCCTCCTGGCGCTGGCCCCGCCGCTCTCCGCGCAGGTCGTGCTGCCGACCACGGGCAAAAAGTTTGAGACCCGCACCATCAATGGCAGCGGCGGCAATACCGGAGTCAGCGTCAATCCCTCCCCCAAGCCGCCGCCTACCAAGACCAGGCTCACCTCCTACTTCCTGCTGGGAGATCCCCGCCAGTGGAAGAGCACGGATGGCAAATCCCTGCTCGGTGCCATCATCGCCTATGAGGACTCCGTCATCGAGTTCGAGGCCGCCAACTCCGCCGCCGCCAAAGAGGCCGTGGACAAGGCCCCGCCCGCCAAGCTGCCTGCCAAACCCACCCTCATCCGCGAAGGGAAAATCCGCCTGCTGGTGAACCAAAAACCGGTCGAGGTGCCGCTCGCCCGCCTGAGCGAAGAAGACCGCAAATACGTGAGCGATTTGAACGCCCGGCTTCCGAAATGATCTCAAAACACCTGTGCTTGAACGTGATCCCTCCCTCCACCATGAAAACTGCACCCTCCCTCCTGATCCTGCTGCCAGTCCTTCTCCTGCCAGCCTGCAGTGCACTCACTGAGAAGTCCCCGCCCAAAACCGAGCGTGAAATGGAGGCCGAGGCCCGCCGCACCCACACCGTGCCCGACAACGTCCGCGACCCCCGCCCGGACATGCCCCCCACCGGCCCGCTCTCCATGCCCATGCGCTGAGCCCCGGTTTGGCCAATAAAACACTCGCACGCCCACCGCTGGTAGGGCGGCTGGTCCCCCAGCCGCCGTCCCCAGCGTACAGTTTCCACGACAGTAGGACATGGAAAATCGCAAAGCCTTGATCCAAAAGGTATTCTCTGCGGTCTTCTAGACCTGTTCTCGAAAAGAATGTCCGATTGAACCGGCGAGCGCAGCGGCCCCAGTGGCAAGGCGGGAGCGCCGCCTGCTATTTGAAAATAACAGGCAAGCGACCAACGCAGCCAATGGGACCGCTCCGCCGCCCGGGCAATGTGACAGGCTTTTTGAGAACAAGTCTAATCTCTCGCGGTGTAGATCAGCGCCTTCTGGGGCATCCTCCTCTTCCCCCATTCTGAAACGCCTCGGCGTTTGCAAAGCGGCCGCTTTCCCCCATCTTGGCCGCCCTTTATGCCCGAACTCGACAAGACCTACACGCCCGCGGAAGTCGAAGCCCGCTGGTATCAGCGCTGGCTGGATGACAAATGCTTTGAAGCCGACCCCGCTCGTGTGAGCGAGACCCGCCCGGCCTACTCCATCGTCATCCCTCCGCCGAATGTGACGGGCATCCTCACCCTCGGCCACGTGCTGAACAACACCATTCAGGACATCCTGGCCCGCCGCGCCCGCATGCTGGGCAAAGAAGTCCTCTGGCTCCCCGGCACCGACCACGCTGGCATCGCCACCCAGAACGTCGTTGAGAAAACCCTCAAGAAGCAGGGCGTCATCAAGCACCGCGACGACCTCGGCCGCGAGGCCCTCGTCGCCAAGATCTGGGAGTGGAAGGAAAAGCACGGCGGCATCATCATCGAGCAGCTCAAGAAACTCGGCGCCTCCTGCGACTGGTCCCGCGAACGCTTCACCTTTGACGACGACTACAACGCCTGCGTCATGCGCGTGTTTGTGGACCTCTACAAAAAGGGCCTCATCTACCGTGGCAAACGCATGGTCAACTGGTGCCCCTCCTCCCTCACCGCGCTCAGCGATGAGGAGGTCGTCATGAAGCCCCAGAACGCCATCATGTACCACTTCAAAGTCGAAGTGGTCGAAGAACCCGGCACCTGGCTCACCATCGCCACCACCCGCCCCGAAGTCATTCCTGGAGACACCGCCATCGCCGTGAATCCCAAGGACGAGCGCTACACCCATCTCATCGGCAAGCACGTCCGCCGCCCGCTCCCCGTCGAAAATCAGGCACTCCTCCCCATCATCGCGGACGAGCATGTGGACTTCACCTTCGGCACCGGCGTCCTCAAAGTTACCCCCGCGCACGACAAGGCGGACTTCGAAATCGGCCAGCGCCACAGCCTGCCCGTCATCGACGTCATGCATCCCAACGGCGTGCTCAATGACCTTGCTGGCAAAGACCTCGCCGGCATGGAGCGCTTCGCCGCCCGCAAACGCGCCGCCGAACTCCTCACGGAAATCGGCAGCCTCGTCAAAGAAGAGCCCTATCAGAACAACCTCGGCTTCTCCGAGCGCGCCGACGTGCCGATCGAAAGCCGCCTCAGCGAGCAGTGGTTCCTCAAATACCCCAGCGTCAAAGAATCTCAGGAAGTCGTCGCCAGCGGCGAGATGAAATTCCACCCCGACCGCTGGGCCAAAACCTACGACCACTGGATGACCGGCCTCCAAGACTGGTGCATCAGCCGCCAGGTCTGGTGGGGCCATCGGATTCCCGTGTGGACAAAAGAATATCCAGATCGTCTATCCTCAGTCAAAGATTCGGACCGTGTTGATGAACTGACTCGCAATCGAAAGGACGTTGTGGTTCGGCAAGAACCTGAAATCCGATTTGCAGAAGACAACGATACGCCTTCTCGAATCTATGTCTGCTTGGCACCGGAAGACTCTTCGGATTCTGATCAAAAGAATCTCGTGAAATCCCTCGAGTCCCTCGGCTTCACCCAAGACCCCGACGTCCTCGACACCTGGTTCTCCTCCTGGCTCTGGCCCTTCGCCACCATGGGCTGGCCCGAAAAGACCGCCACGCTGAAGGCCTTCTACCCCACCACCGACCTCGTCACCGGCCCGGACATCATCTTCTTCTGGGTCGCCCGCATGATCATGGCCGGCTTCGAATGGATGGGCGAGCTCCCCTTCAAGAACGTCTATTTCACGGGCATCATCCGCGACAAACAAGGTCGCAAAATGTCCAAGTCCCTCGGCAACTCGCCCGACCCCCTGGAACTCATTGCCAGCTACAGCGCCGACGCTCTGCGCTTCGGCATCATGCGCAGCGCTCCGCTGGGCCAGGACATCTGCTTTGATGAAAAGAACGTCGAGCTCGGGCGCAACTTCTGCACCAAGCTCTGGAACGCCGCCCGCTTCCGCCAGATGCAGGGTGGCGAAACCGAGACCGATATCAGCGCCGCCCTCCTCAGCAGCGACGACAAGTGGATCCTCCTCCGCCTCAACACCGCCATTACGGAAGTCACCGCCGCCCTCGAAGACTATCGCTTCAGCGATGCCACCGCCACCCTCTACCGCTTCTTCTGGAGCGAGTACTGCGACTGGTACATCGAGGCCTCCAAAGCCGTGCTTCAAGGCAGCGATGCCGCTCGAAAGGCCAACACCCTCGCCGTCATCGACTTTGTCCTCAGCAACACCCTCCGTCTCTTCCATCCCTTCATGCCCTTCATCACCGAAGAGCTCTGGCACGGCATGGCCTTCAACGACGACCTGCCTGAAAACCAAGGCGGCAACAGCATCATGTTCGCCAAATGGCCCAAGCCGCTCGATGCCGATGAACTCGCCTACTTCGGCATCCTGCCGGAAGACGAAAAAGCCGCCAACGACAAATACGAAGCCGTTAATCTCGGCCGCGGCCTCAAGAGCACCTTCAACATCAACAAGCGCGTCCGCTTCGTTCTCAAGCCGAACGCGGAACTCCCCGCCCACGAGATCGAAGTCCTCCGCATCCTCCTCAATGCCGAGCCTCTCGATGTTGATCCCGCCTTTGCTCCGACCCAAGGCACCCCCAGCGCCCTCACCCCGCTCGGCACCCTCTTCCTCCCGCTCGATGGCCTCATCGACGTCGAGGCCGAGCGCGCCCGCATCGGCAAAGAAGTCGCCAAAGCCGAATCCGAATTGGAAAAGGTCACCGCCAAGCTCGCCGACGAAAAATTCACCTCCAAGGTCCCGCAAAAAGTGCTCGACGAGCACCAGCAGCGCAAAACCGACTGGCAGGAAAAACTCGCCAAGCTCAAGGAGATGATGTCCGCCCTCGGTTGATTTCCCTCACGAAACAGCCCCGTATCACGATCTATTGAAAACAGGTTTGTTCTCTCTTTGCCGTAGCCACCCCGCTACGTACCAGCCCTGAAGGGGCTGCGTACAGAGCATGAGATCAATGGTAACGGAAAGGATATACAAGGGTCAGCCAGCTTGTCCTCCGAAGCTCGTAGAGCGAAGGAGGAAGCCTAAGCGAGGTGACCCTGGGTTTACACACACAATCCGGGCAGCAAAACCATCGCCTTCTCTGCACACCGCGCCCTCCAGCAGCGTCATCCCGCCTCGCGCAGCTGCCGTTTTCGCGTCATCCACACCCCTGCCGGGTCTTTTTTGTGTTGATAGCTTTCCTTGCATTCCTCACCAAGCGGTGAACCATCGGCTGCCTATGGCAAAGGTAACCCTCGGCCTGGTGCAAAGCCGGGCCTTCTCAAGCAAGGAAGAAAGCGTGCAGCAGCATGAGCGGCTCATCCGCGATGCTGCCGCCCGCGGTGCGCAGATCATCTGCCTGCAGGAGCTCTTCAACACCCCCTACTTCTGCATCACGCAGGACACCGAACTCTTCAATCTCGCCGAGGCCGTCCCCGGCCCCACCACCGACCGCCTCGCTCCGCTCGCCAAGGAGCTCGGCGTGGTCATCATCGTCCCCCTCTTCGAAAAGCGCGGCCCCGGCCTCTACCACAACACCGCCGCCGTCATCGACGCCGACGGCACCGTGCTGGGCAAATACCGCAAGATGCACATCCCGCAGGACCCCGGCTTCGAGGAGAAGTTTTACTTCACCCCTGGAGACCTCGGCTACCGCGTCTGGGACACCAAGTTTGGCCGCATCGGCGTCCTCATCTGCTGGGACCAGTGGTACCCGGAGGCCGCCCGTCTCACTGCCCTCATGGGTGCGGAGATCCTCTTCTATCCCACCGCCATCGGCTGGCTCCCCAGCGAGAAGGCCGCCCTCGGCGCCGCCCAGCATTGCGCCTGGGAAACCGTGCAGCGTGGCCACGCCGTGGCCAATGGCTGCTACCTCGCTGCCGTCAATCGCGTCGGCACCGAGCAGCAGAGCGAATTCTGGGGCCAGAGTTTTGTCGCAAATCCGTATGGAGAAATCGTTGCAAAGGCCTCCGTGAGCGATGAAGAGATTTTGATCGTTCCGTGTGATCTGACTGCGGTGGAAGATTTTCGCCGCATCTGGCCGTTTTTCCGTGATCGCCGCATTGACACCTACGCTCCCCTGACCAAACGCTATATCGATGAGTAAAGCCTCCTATCCCCAAAACTACCGTCTGCCCGCCGAATTCGAGCCGCAGGAGGCTATCTGGTTGTCCTGGCCTTCCAACAAGGAAAGCTGCCCCAAGACCTACCACAAGCTGCAGGACAAGTTTGGCGAGATCGCCAGCACCATCTCCCGCTACGAGCGCGTGCGCATCAATGCCCCGATGCTCAGCCATATGAACATCCGCCTCAGCATCGCCGACAACGAAGGCGACCTCAGCCAGGTGGACATCTACGAGCACAACACCAATGACGTTTGGTGCCGCGACCACGGCCCGATTTTCATCAAGCACAACGAGACCGGCAAGCTGGCCATCACCGACTGGGAATTCAACGCCTGGGGCGGCAAGTTCCCGCCGTGGGATCTCGACAACGCCATCCCTGAAAAGGCCGCTGCCGCTCTCAAGATGGAGCGCTTCACCTCCAAGATGATCCTCGAAGGCGGAGCCATCGAGACCAACGGCAAAGGCACCCTCCTCACCACCGAGGCCGTCCTGCTCAATCCCAACCGCCACGGCGGCAAGCCCGGCAACAAGGCCGAGGTGGAGAAGGAGCTCAAAGCCATGCTCGGCGTGAAGGACATCGTCTGGTTCAAGAAAGGCATCGAAGGCGACGACACCGACGGCCACATCGACGACATCGTGCGCTTCATCCGCGAAGACGCCGTCATCTGCATGGTCGAGCCCCGCGACTCCGACCCAAATCACAAGGTGCTCAAGGAAATCCGCGAGAAGCTCGACGACGTCCGCGCCCCCGACGGCGGCAAGCTGGAGATCATCGAAATCGAAATGCCCCAGGCCATCGAGATGAAGGACTGGCGCCTCAGCCGCCTTCCGGCCAGCTACGCCAATTTCATGATCATGAACAACGCCGTGCTCGTCCCCATCTTCGGTCAGAAGAAGAAGGACGCCGCTGCCGAAGACAAGATCGCTGAGTGCTTCCCCGGCCGTGAGATCATCTCCATGATGGCCAAGGATCTCGTCACCGAAGGTGGCGCTTTCCACTGCATCAGCATGCACCAGCCGAAGTAAGGCGGCACAGAGTTCAGAAAGATTAAAGGTTTGGCGGTACTGAATAGTACCGCCAAATTTTTATAATCGCTAAACTTGTTCATAAATAAAGCCGTAGGTCTTTCTAAACACTTACTTGGAGGTCCGGGACCGTCTGGTACGCTCGGGCCTCTATGATGGCTCTACTTCATCGTGATGTTTCCACTCTGCTCCGCGTGGCCGGAGGCCTGCTCGCCACTCTGCTGCTAGGCTCTTGCGCCTTGCCGGATGACGCCTTCAGAAACTACTCCGCCGCCAGCCGCATCAGCCAGTGGAACAACGTGCTGGACGCCCTCGGCGGCGGCAGTGTAAAGCGCGCGGAGAGCGCCGGCAACCGCCCGCTCTTCAATGGTGCCGTCTCCATGAACGTGCCCACCCACGCGGGCTCCATCAATGACATCGCCCGCCTCTTTGCCGGCATGGATTCCTCCTACAGCCAGACGCCTGCGGTTGCCGCACACAAGGTGCGCATGGACAATCTCTGGGCCAGGCACCAAAACGTCCATCGCGGCCCCCTCCAGGCCTGGGCCAGCGAGGAGATCCGGGACATCCGCTACGCCAATGCGCTCTTCTACCCCTTCAGCGGTCCGGACTTCCTCTTCGCCAGCGCCCTGTTTCCCTCGGCGGAAACCTACGTTCTCGCCGGCCTCGAGCCCGCCGAGCCGCTCCCCCGCCTCAGCTCTCTCTCCCAGTCAGAGATCGACCACGGCCTCACCGGCCTGCACAACGCCGTCTCCACCATCATGCAGAGCGGCTACTTCATCACCACAGAGATGCGCAGCAATCTCCAGGCCACCCGCTTCCGCGGCGTGCTGCCCCTGATGATGGCCTTCATGGCCCGCACCGGCCACACCGTTGACTCCGTGGACACTGTCCGCCTCGATGGCGCGGGCAATGTCACCCTGGCAGGCTCCTCCGGAAACACCGGGCTCATGATCCGCTGCCACACCCCCTTTGGTGCCTCCAAGCGGGTCTTCTACTTCCGCCAGGACCTCTCCAACAGCGGCGTCAGCGAAGGCGGTTCCTTCCTCACCTTCGTCTCCCGCCTCGGCCGCGTGCCGGCCTTCCTCAAGAGCGCCTCCTACCTCATGCACGAGGACGGCTTCTCCCACATCCGCAACTACCTCCTCCGCCACAGCAGCGCCATCGTGCAGGACCCCTCCGGCATCCCTTTCCGCGACTTCGGCCGCCACGGCTGGAATCTCTGGCTCTACGGCAACTACCAGGGCACCCTCGCCATCTTTGGCAGCGGCTGCCAGCAGCCCGACCTCGTCCACGCCTACTCCTCCGGCCAGTATCCGGTCAAGCCTCTCAGCTTCGGCATCGGTTACCTCATGAACCCCCAGGCCACCTGCCTCATGGTGGGCCGCCCCACCCGCTAGACCTGTTCTCGAAAAGAATGTCCGATTGAACCGGCGAGCGCAGCGGCCCCAGTGGCAAGGCGGGAGCGCCGCCTGCTATTTAAAAATAACAGGCAAGCGACCAACGCAGCCAATGGGCCGCTCCGCCGCTCGGGCAATGTGACAGGCTTTTCGAGAACAGGTCTAAGGCCGAAAGGCACACTTTTGGTTGACGCCAGAAAGTCCTAGGCTACTATCGCGACCCCAAATTTTTTCCCAGCACTCATCATGGCTACCATCTGTCAAATCACCGGCGTCGGCGTCACTCGCGGCCACCACATCCATCGCAGCGGTAAGGCCAAGAAAGAAGGCGGTATCGGTCGTCACATCACCAAGCGCGTGAAGCGCGTGATCCTCCCGAACCTCCGCAGCAAGCGCATCTTCGTCCCCGAACTCAACAAGTACGTGGAAGTGAAGCTGACCGCCCGCGCCCTCAAGACCCTCGACAAGAACGGCGCTTACGTCACGCTCAAGAAGGCCGGCCTGATCTAATCAGCCCCCTCTGCGTTCCCCCTTTCAGGCGGATCTGGCTTCCAGATCCGCCTTTTTTCGTAATCTGGGGAATGGGGCGAATAACCAGCGCATCTCCACAATGGGCCATCAGAGTGGTCCGCACAGTCCTCTATGCAGCGCTCCGCTGATGAAGGTTATACCACGCACAGCTGAAAACGGGTCTCATGGGTGGAAGCCAGCAGCCCATGCGGCCAGCCAGCGCTCTGGCGGAGAGGGATCGTCCCGATCCCTCACGCGCACACATCGCCCTGCATTCTCGCGTCTCCACAAAGCCGAGCCTCCCACAGATCATCCAACGCCATCGCACATCCGCGAACAAGCTGCGGGTGGGGGTATCAAGATGTTCCCCCTCCGTCGGCTCGTGCCTCCACCTTCAGACCCGTTTTCAACTGATCGTGGTATTACCGCTTCGTTGCTGGCAAGACACCCCTAGGGAGACGCTGAATAAATCCCAGATCGCAGGGGGGTGAAAATCACACTGAAGTGATTCGGAAGGTATTCTCTGCGGTCTTCTAATCTCTCGCGGTGTTAAATCAGTGGTTCCCTACCGGTGATGCCCCGAAATCGTGGCACCACCCTGCGTCGCCACTCCCGGCACCACGCCGCTTGGCTGTCCAAAGAACGTCGTCCCGTTGACATTAAGATTCGTGTAGCCCAGCGTCGGGCTGTAGCTCACTCCTGGTGCGCCATAAAAGATCGTGCCATTGCTCTGCGGCACATACACACCACCCGTGCCTGGAATGATCATCCCATTGCCGCTGGTCCAGCCAGCCGCCTGGCGTGCGCCGTGTCCATGGTGGCCGCCGCCATAGTAGCCCGCCCCCATCTGCCCCAGCCCCAGCACAGGTGCCAGAGGCAGCAGGCTGCGCAGGTAGCCGCCATTCGGCTGCTGCACATACACCACCGGCTGCTGGGCGGCATACTTGGCCTGCGCGGCCATGTAGGCCTCGGCCAGCTTCACCTGCTGCTCACGTTTGGTCTTCTCAGCCTCCTTGCGCTCCTTCACATAGGCGTCCGCTTTGACCGCATCATACCCGAGCGAGTTCTTCATCGGTTCAGAAAGATCCGAAAAGAGCACCTTGGCCATCCCCTGGCTGTGCGTGAAGGAGACTCCGTCAGGATCACGCTTCAGGATCTTGCAGCCCACATACGTTTTCCCCTGCTGAGTTTCGATGGTGGTCGGCTCATAGGCAGAAGCAGCCAGTGCGAGCCCCAATTGAATCGTGACAATCAGAACTGAGAACGTTTTCATAATAGTTCTAGATTTGACGCCAAAACGCCCTCAATGCCAGCAGTTATTGCTTCGTTTATCCGAAGCAATCTGCCTAGTGGTGATGGTGCCCAAAGCCGAGCGAGCCAATGCCTACCCCCAAATGGATGCCGTGGCCCACATTCCACGACCCAAAAACGGAGGGTGTGCTGTAATAGCTGCCGTAGCCGTAGCTCGGGTAGCCGCTTCCGTAGTAGTAGCCCCCGTAGGGATAGCCGTAGCCGACCCCGTTGGAGTAATAGCCGGGAGAATACCCGCTGCCGTAGTAGCCATACCCATACGGATAGCCAAAGCGCGGATAGCCAGAGCCGCTGTACGCCCGCCCGCCCACGGCCGGTCCCGTGATGGGTGTGCCCACCCAGGACGGTGTCTGCCCGTTCGTGGCCGCCATCGGCTGTGTCACGCGGCTGGCATTGGCTAGGTAGCTTGCCTCTGCCATCTGCGCCTCCATGAGCTGCTCCTGCATGGCGATCTGCTGCTGCTTGGCCCGCTCCTGCTCTGCTTTGCGCAGCGCCGCCTGCTGCTTCTGGTATTCAGCTTCCGCCTTCGGATCGTAGCGGAACTCGCTGCGCAGGTTTTCCGGCAGATTGGAAAAGGGGATCTTTGTCACCCCATCCCGGTGCGTGAAGGTTACGCCATCCGGGTAGATGTGCGAGACCTGGCAGTCAAAATACATCTTGCCCTGCAGGGTGGCGATCACGCCATAGTTTTTCGGTGCAGCACTGGCCGGGGCCAGGCTCAGCAGCAGGACGGCAAACAGAACGAATCGTTTCATGAGAGGGACCTCCAAAAAAGGTGATGCTTCCTATGACAACGAAGGCAGGCCCTCCGTTGCATCGAAATTCTCTGTCAAAACTCAAAACCTGTCCACCGGACGGCTGGCTCAGGCCATCGGGCAGCTCAGCCAGAAGGTGGTCGTGTTGTTCTCCGATGCCACGCCCAGCTGGATGTTCATCTGGTGGCTCAGCATCGCCGCAATCGTCAGCCCTAGGCCGAGGTGATTGCTGTTCTTGGAGCCATGGAAGGGGCGGAAAATTTCCTGCAGCTTCTCTGGCGGGATCTGGGAGCCCGTGTTGCTCACCAGGATGTCCACCCGGCGCTGCTCGGCGGGGGTGATCGCACCCGGGCCGCAGATTTTCAGCGCACAGCGGCCACCACCCTTGGAGGCGGCTTCAGCGGCGTTCTTCAGCAGCTCGGTCAGGATGTCCTTAAACTTCGTCGGGTCCACCAGGATGGGCGGCAGTCCGGCCTGCACATCGGCCTCCAGCTGCACCCCTTCCTTTTGAAAGGGCTCTGTCACCGCACCTTCGATCACCGGCAGGTACTCGTTCAGGCTCAGGGACTGCGGGGTGATCTTCGCGCACCCGCCGGCGGAGCGGATCCGCTCGCTCAGGTTCGTCACGCCCACGGAGGCCTCGCGGATGTGCTGCATGTTTTCGCTCACGCCCGGGTCCAGGTCATCCGTCATCAGGATCAGGCTGCTAAAGCCCTGGATCACCGCCAGCAGGTTGTTCAGCTTGTGCGTCAGGCCGCGCAGCAGTTCCTGGTGGAAGCCTTCGCTGTGTTCGAGACCGAGATTCAGGGTCGTGGGAAAAGTAAACTGCATGGCGTGGAGAAGGGGGGCGTGGACAGCCGCAGTAATGCCCCCGGGCGGCGGCGGTGTAAACGCGAATTTGGCGACTTCTTCCATGCCAAGCGGAGTAAAAACTGGCATTTGCAGCCGCCTTTCGCCACTCTCTGGACTCATGGCACTCCTCGAAGTACGACACCTCACCAAGCGCTGGCCCACCGGCCGCCTCGCGCTGGACGACGTCGGCTTTGAAATGCGGGAAGGGGAGATCCTCGGCCTCCTGGGCCACAATGGCGCCGGCAAGAGCACCATCATGGGCATCACCCTCGGCATGGTGCGGCCGGACGCCGGAGAGGTGCGCATCGGCGGCCGCAGCGTGCAGAAAGACCGCGCCGCCGCCCTGCGCCAGATCGGCGCCATCTACGAGGCCGCCTGCTTTTACGACTACCTCAGCGGCTGGCAAAACCTGCGCGTCCTCTGCTCCCTCTCCGGCTGGTGGGACGAGTCCGAGGTCAAGCGCGTCGTGCAGATGGTCAATCTGGGCCGCGCCATTCATCACAAGACCTCCACCTACAGCCACGGCATGCGCCAGCGCCTCGCCCTAGCCCAGGCCCTCCTGCCCCAGCCCAAGATCCTCCTTCTCGACGAACCCACCGACGGCCTCGATCCCGAAGGCATCCGCGAGTTCCGCGAGCTCATCCTCCACCTGCGCAAGCACCACGGCATGACCATCATGCTCAACTCCCACCTCCTCGGCGAGGTCGAGCAGATGTGCGACCGCTGCGTCATCCTCAAGGACGGCAAAAAAGTCTTTGAGGGCCCCGTGCCCTCCCAGGAAAAATCCCGCCGCATGTTCCAGCTCGAAACCAACGACATCGGTCTCGCCCGCGAGGTGCTCTCCCGCAGCGGCGCCACCATGGACAAGCACGGCATCGTGGAAGTCCCCCTCAACATGGAGCCGCACGAGCTCGTCGCCGCCCTCGTCACCGGTCGCGTGCAGGTCCACTCCTGGCAGCCCCACCGCCGCTCGCTCGAAGAATTTTACCTGGGCCTCTCCTCACGATCATGATGCTCTTCCTCCAGCAGTGGTTTGGCGAGCTCTTGAAGCTCTTCGCACGTCAGCGCACCTACATCGGCTTTGGCGCGTTTGTCGCGCTGGAGATCCTCATTCTCCTGCTCATCAAAAAATTCGGCATGGGGCCCATCCAAAAAGCCATCGTGGGTTCGGGTCAGAGCTTCGAGTATTATTTCTCCGCCCTCACCGTCGCCAGCACCATCATGGGCTTTGCCATCTTCCTGCTGGGCGCTCTGTTTCTCAGCCTTGTGGCCGGAGACATCGTGGCCAAGGAAGGGGAGGACGGTCACATGCGCCTGTTGCTGGCGCGCCCCGTCAGCCGGTTCCGTCTGCTGCTGCTCAAGTATCTCACCTGCACCGGCTATGCCTTTCTGCTCGTGCAGTTCTTCGCCTGGACCTCCTTTTTCCTCGGCCTCATTCTGCGCGGCTGGGGCGGCGGCTACTTCGCCATCGTGCCGGAGGTTTCCGTCGTGGCGTTTTATGACTGGGGGCCGGGCTTGGCGCGTTATGCGCTCAGCTCGCTCTACCTCGGTGTCAGCATGACGGTCATCAGCAGCATCGCATTCTTTCTCTCCTGCTTCCGCATCAAGCCCGCTGCCGCCACCATCGGCGCACTCACTTATGTGCTGGTGGACTTCATCATGCGAAACAGCGGCTTCATGGAAAACTACCAGCACCTGCTGGTCACCAAGCACATGGCCGCATGGGGCCGCATCCTCGCCGAAAACATCGACTGGCCGCTTGTCTGGCGTGGCTATGCGGTGATCCTGGCCGTAAACATCACCCTCTTCACTCTCGGCTACGCCGTGTTTGAATCCAGAGACCTAAAATCATGAACGTCATCAACAACATCCGCCAGCTGCGCTCGTGGAGCACCATCAACAAAGGCACCCGCTGCGTCTTTGTGCCCACCATGGGTGCTCTGCATGAGGGTCACGCCGCACTCATCCGTGCCGCACGCGAGATCGCCGGCCCGGCCGGCAATGTGGCCGTCAGCATCTTCGTCAATCCTCTCCAGTTTGGCCCCAACGAGGATTTCTCCAAATACCCCCGCACCCTCATCGAGGACCTCGGCCTCTGCCGCGACAATGGCGCGGACATGATCTTTGCCCCCAAGGCCGAAGATCTCTACCCCGCAGACCGCAGCATCGTCATGCACGAGACCAGCCTTTCCAAGATGCTCTGCGGTGCCAGCCGTCCCGGCCACTTCGACGGCGTCTGCATGGTCGTCGCCAAGCTGTTCAATCTCGTCCAGTGCGACGACGCCGTCTTTGGCAAAAAAGACTTCCAGCAGCTCGCCATCATCCGCCGCATGGTGCGGGATCTCGACTTCAATGTGGTCCTCCACGGCATCGAAACCGTGCGCGAGTCCGACGGCCTCGCCATGAGCAGCCGCAACCGCTACCTCACTCCCGAAGAGCGCGCCCAGGCCCCCGCCATCCGCGCCGCTCTTCTGGCCGCACGTGATGCCTGGAAAGCCGGCGAGAGCAATCCCGCCGCCCTGCAGCAGCTCATCACCCGCCAGCTTGAGGCTAAGGCCCCGCTCGGTCGCATCGACTACGTCACCGTGGCAGACGCCGTCAACCTTCAGCCCATCAGCGCCGGGACCGAGCACGTCGTCATCGCCGCTGCCGTCTTCTTCGGAGCCGCACGCCTCATCGACAACATCGAGCTCAAGTAACCTCCGCGCGCATTTCCTCCATGTCCGAGATTCCGCCGAGCCACAGCGACGAAGGCTACGACTTCGAGATCATCCGCCGTGTCTGGGGGCTGGCCCAGGTCATCCCTGGCAACGACCCCGAAGTCTGGCGCAAAGACGAGTTCGGCGCGTGGATTCACCGCGCCGACTACCGCAACCGCCACTCCGACTACGGCTGGGAGATCGCCGACTACGGCTACAGCCGCCGCAGCCTCGGCCTCGCCTCACTGCGCCCCATGCAGTGGCAGAACTACCTCGACTTCATGGTCGCCGCCCGCAATCAAGCCGTCATCACCGCCGACGGCCTCCGCAACGCCCGCAGGCTGCTCTAGAAGTGTTCCCAGACAATGCTTCCAAACACTGACACCGCATGTCCGCCCGTGGGATGGGGGTAGGCTCTGCGGCGTTGAAGCGCAAGGCGTCTCATTTGGAGTGCGGTCGCGAAGTGAGGCACGAACGCAGCTACCGCTTTCCGCAGGCTGGACGGCTGGCTGAGGCCGAATCACTTTCAACACCCCGCGTTCGACACACGCTTGCCTCGTGCATGTGTGACATCTCCAAAACCTGTCGCATGTCATGTCTGCGGATCATCCCACACATCGAGCAATAGCTGGCGTGCTATGCTGCAAAGTCTATGGCGACGGGATTGCAGACCGTTTCCAAAGCGCCATTAAATCACGTACTAACTCTTGCGACTCCCCATGCCGGGCATTGCTGCCTCCGAAAGCCCGTAGGGCTGGCACAATTGTAGCCGTGGGTGCCAACCCACGGTAACCGCCCTGCGCAGTGTTCCCTCCCGTGGAACCGCGTAGCGGTGCCACCAATGGATCGCACGCGCTATCCCTGCCCACATCCCGAAAGTCCGCCCTCCCGCTGTCGTTCATACCGCAGCATGATCCGCCTCGCCTCCATCGCGCTGCTCGCCACAGCCACCGCCCACGCCGCTGGCACCGACTTCGCCAAAGACGTCTATCCCGTCCTTCAGCGCGCCTGCTTCGAGTGCCATGGCGCAGAGACACACAAGGCCGATCTCCGTCTCGATACCGCCTCCCCTCAGCACCTCAAAATCGGCACCGATCTCCTCCGCCGTGTCGCCCTGCCCAAAGAAGACAAAGAGGCCATGCCCAAACGTGGCGACCGCCTCACCCCCGCCGAGATCTCCCATCTGCGCGATTGGATCGCTGCCGGTGCCCAATGGCCCGACAAACTCGAAACCCTCAGGCACTGGAGCTACATCCCACCTCAGCGCCCTACACTCCCCACCGTCAAAAACCAGGCTTGGCCCCACAACGAGATCGACCGCTTCATCCTCGCCAAACTCGAAGCCAGCAATCTCACCCCCTCTGCCCCGGCCTCTCCCGAAATCCTCATCCGCCGCATGAGCCTCGATCTCACCGGCCTCCCTCCAGCTCCCTCTGAAGTCGAGTCGTTCACGAAAGCTTACATCCAGGACCCATCATCCAGCATCGAGCATCTAGCCACGCGCCTCCTCGCCTCCAAACAGTTCGGCGTCCGCTGGGCTCGTCCCTGGCTCGACCTCGCCCGCTATGCCGACTCCCACGGCTTCCAGCGCGATGACCTCCGCGAGGTCTGGGCCTGGCGTGACTGGGTGGTCGATGCGCTCAATGCCAACATGCCCTTCGATCAGTTCACGCTCGAACAAATCGCAGGCGATCTCCTTCCCAATGCCACGCCGCAGCAGATCATCGCCACCGGCTTCCATCGCTGCACGCCCACCAATGTCGAGGCTGGCACCGAGCCCGAGGAAAGCCGCATCAATCAAGTCATCGATCGCGTCAACACCACCGGCGCTGTCTGGCTCGGCACCACGCTGGAGTGCGCTCAGTGCCACAATCACAAGTACGATCCCTTCTCCCAGCGCGACTACTACTCGCTTCTCGCCTACTACAACAACACCGAGAAAGAAGCCGAGCGCACCAACCCGGATGTCCCCGGTTCCATTCAGTTCAAAGGTTCGCCCCTCAAGATCAGCGATGCCTCACGCGCAGCCCAGCGCGCACCATTGTCAGCAAAGCTCAAGGAACTCGATGCCCAGATCACCGCTCGCCAGAAGCTGCTCGCCGCCGACAAAAAGGGCACTACATCCCATCCCGCAGCTGCAGGCGTGGCATCCTCTCGCATCAAGCCGCTCAAACCCACCGCCTTCATCACTGAGAGCGATGCCGAGTCCGAACTCCAACCCGATGGCAGCGTGCTCCTCACTGGCCCCGTGCCTGACACAGACACTTACACCTTCGAGTCCGAACTCAGCGCCGGAGAACTCAGCGGCCTCATGCTTGAGGCCCTCACCCACGCCTCCATCCCTGGAGACGGCCCGGGACGCGGCGGCGAGGCTCGCCCCAATTTCGTGCTGCACACCTTCGACTGCACTCTCACCACACCCGATGGCAAATCACAGCCCGTCACCTTCAAGACCGCGTATGCCGACTACTCGCAGAAAGGCTACGACGTTGTTAATCTGATCAACAAAGTTCGCAAAGGCGCCTGGGCCATCGGCCAGCGCTTTCATGAGCCGCACTGGGCCGCCTTTGAGCTCACGCAGCCCGTCTCCGTTCCTCCGGGCTCCAAGCTCAAAATCCAGATGGCGCAGAACTATGGCAAGGGCCTCGTCATGGGCTGCCTGCGCATCTCCAGCATCACCGGAGATGTCGCCTCATGTCTGCCCGAGGTGGAAGAGCCCGCACCCGTGGCCACCACAAAACGCAAAGGCAAAGCCGCCGCCGCAGCCCCCAAGGACCCCGAACTCGCCCGCATCGAAAAACAAAAAACTGCGCTGCAAAAGCAGCTCACCGAACTCGCAGACCCCACCACCGAAGTCATGCACGAGCTGCCGCAGCCACGCATGAGCACCATCTTCAAACGCGGTGTCTATACCGATCCCGCCGACCCCGTCACTCCCGGCGTGCCAGCCATCTTCGGCACCAAGCTCAGCGGCCCCGCCAACCGCCTCACCCTCGGCAGATGGCTCGCCAGTCGCGATAACCCGCTGGCCGCTCGCGTCACCGTCAATCGCTGGTGGGCCGAGCTCTTCGGTCAGGGCATCGTCACCACCCTCGAAGACTTCGGCGTCAAAGGCGCATATCCAAGTCATCCCGAACTCCTCGACTGGCTCGCCGTCGAGTTCATGGACAGCGGCTGGGACATGAAGCACCTCCTCAAAAAGATCGTCCTCAGCGCCACCTACCAGCAGAGCAGTTCCATTCACGTTCTAACCAGCCAGCCCACACCTCCGGAAATCATAAATCATAAATCAAAAATCATAAATTCAGCCTTCTCCACAGACCCTTCTAACTCCCTCCTCTGGCACGGCCCGCGTTTCCGCCTCGATGCCGAAACCATCCGCGACAACGCACTCGCCATCGCAGGCCTCCTCGACCTCAAGCAAGGCGGCCCGCCCATCCGTCCACCCCAGCCCGACGGCCTCTGGCAGAAGGTCGGCGGCCAGCAGTACAACTACGTCGTCAGCCCCGGCACCGAGCAGTACCGCCGCGGCCTCTACGTCGTCCTCAAGCGCGGCTCTCCCTATCCCAGCTTCATGAATTTCGACGCCAGCGCCCGCATGGCCTGCGTCGTCCGCCGCTCCCGCAGCAACACTCCTTTGCAGGCTCTCACCCTGCTCAACGACCCCGTCTATGTCGGAGCCACCAAGGCCTTCGCTAGACGTATCGTCGCCGAGGCCCCCAGCACCGATCTCGACTCCCGCCTGAATCAGGCCTTCCGCCTCGCGCTCGCCAGGCCTCCTCAGCCTCAGGAACTCACCGTCATCAAATCCCTCTGGGAAACCCAGTTCGAATCCGCCAAAGCCGACGTCACTTCTGCCAAAGAACTTAGCACCGGCATCGAACTCCTCAAAAACCTCTCTCCCGCAGAATTCGCCGCCTGGTACGCCGTCGCCAGCGCCATCCTGAACCTCGACGAGTGCATCACCAAAGGCTGACCCTTGAGTACGATGGGCACTCCTGCCAGTAGTGTTCGGCATGGTGTTTGAGGGGGGTATGTGACAAAAACGTTGCTGTACCTTTGGGCCAAGGGTGGCATGAAGTTGCTGATGGCTG